>JAHIQC010000111.1 GCA_018902765.1 Actinomycetota bacterium
ACGAGGACGAGTTGGCGGATGTGCGTCAGCGGATCAATCGCCTGAAGCACAATCCCGACGCGATGCTGCCCGAGGTCGATTTCGATTCCGCCGAGGAGCAGAACCAGGCTCTCGCACTTGCCGCGGAGAAGTCCGAGAGTGTCGAGATGATCAAACAAGCCGGCGCCGACAAGAAGGCCTTAGGTCAGCGGATCCGAGACATCAACGCGGAACTTGGACGCTTGCTCGAGCCGCTCGAGCGCCAGCTGACGTCTGAGTTGGAGCTTCTTGAGGGCCAGTCTGCAGCGGCTGAGGTGTTCACTGATCGGACCTACCCGTTTTGCCTATGGAACCCCCTTGAGATTCAAGACAAGGCTCGCTGATTCGTCGGTATGGCGCACCCGTTGATGCGTGCTATCATGACCGCACCGTTTGGCGGATTCGCGCCGTGAGGAAAGGAACTCCAGATATGTCTATTCCTGTTGTGGATAAGGATCTGTGCACGGCTTGTGGCATCTGTGTCGATGAGTGCCCGCAGGCTTGCTACGACCTTGAGGACGTTGCTGTTCTAGCTCGTCCCGACGACTGTACCGAGTGTGGGATCTGCGTCGATGCGTGCCCGAATGAGGCCATCACGATGTAGTTCGTCCCTTATAGGGCGTTGAAATGAAAGACCGGGCGGTTTGCCCGGTCTTTCGTGCTTCTCTAGCCTCGAGGGCCCATTCGGTCGTTGACGTAGAGTCGGGGCTCATGGCCCTGGAGCATGCCGATGAAGCGCTTGTGGTGCGCCAGGTAGACCACGGCGCCCATGATCGATGCGAAGCCCAGATCCGGGGAGCGCAACACGAAAGCGGCCACGGGCAGTGTGAGGGCCGCAGCAACCTGCCCGGCCATCATGTAGCGGGTGAGCGCGATCACGAGTAGTCCCACTGCGACCACCGCCACGAAGTAGCGCCAGTCATAGGCGAGCATCGCGCCTCCGCCGGTGGCCAGGCCCTTCCCGGTCCGGGTGAAGCGCTTCTTGAGTATCGCCATCCACACAGAGTAGTTATGGCCCATCACGGCCCCAGCTACAGCGAGCATCGGTAGATACAAGAGGGGATTCTGGCTCCAAACAGAGTTCATGCTGGCCAGCGTGGCACCCCAGGGTTTCAGGAACATGCTCGCGTCGGCCGCCACGCCAAGAGTCCCGATCTTCGCTATCGAAACGGGTACGATGCCCTTCATCGCATCGGAGACCATCGCCACGACGAACCAACCCCATGAGCCCGTGGAGCGGCGAACATTCATCGCTCCGATATTGCCGGTGCCGTGCGCGGTGATGTCCTCGTCTACCACGCGCCGCACTATGAGATAAGCGAACGGGATTGAGCCGACGAGATAACTCATCGCCAATGTGAGCGATGCTTGGACCCAGGCGTTCACTGGGAGTCCCCGGGAACGACGCACTCGATTGCCGCGGGCAGTATCTCGATCTCGTAGTGGTTCTGAAGCAGTACCTCGCCGTCGATCTGCGCGGGGATGGGAACATCGCACTGTACGGATATGCGCGTATGTCGGCTCATGTGCACCGGTTTCATGCGGGTGTGCTTGCCCATGATCAGGAAGGGGAGGCGGAAGAGCGCCTCGGGCAAGGTGAACGGGTCGATCATGCACACATCGAATAGGCCATCATCGGGTTTCGCATCCGGGGTGATAAGGAAACCCCCGCCGTATGTGGGGCCCTGAGTGATCGCGATGATCAAAGTGTCGTGCAACTGGCGGGGCTCGCTATCAAACGCGATGTTCATCTTGAAGCTGTTCAGGTCGTGGAAGAGCACATGAAGCAGCGCGGTGAGGTAGAGCCAAAGTCCTGAGCGCTTCGTGGTGACCTTGTACTCGACTGCCTTGGCGGTCACTTTCGCATCGAGACCGGCTGCAAAACTGTTGTTGAAGTAGGTGCCATTGCACACGCCTATATCGAAGCGCTTGCGAACGCCCGTGACGAGCTGAAGGGCCGCCTGAGCAAGATCGGTCGAGACGCCCATGGTGCGCCTGGTGTCGTTGCCTGAACCCGTCGGCAGGATACCGAGCGTGGGCCGCGTGGCCTCGTCGATCGACATGAGGCCGTTGAGGACCTCGTGCACGGTGCCATCGCCGCCACACGCTACCACTAGATCGTAGCCCGAAGCGTTTGCTGCCAACTCGGTCGCATGGCCGGGACGCTCGGTGTGCACCGTGTCATGGGCCAGGTCGACCAGCAGTCGTTCAATCACGGGCAAGAGCTTGGAAGTCTCTCCATGCTTGGCTTCCGGATTGACGATCAGAAGGGCTTTGCCGGTCGACATTGTGTCCTCGCTTCTCCTCGCCCGCAGACTGTCTGGAGGCAGATGTGTGTGGTACTCTGCGTTGCGCATCACCATGCGCCCTCTTAGCTCAGAGGATAGAGCGTCTGCCTCCGGAGCAGAAGGCCGTAGGTTCGAATCCTACAGAGGGCACCATGAGAATCGAATGGACCCCGGCCACAATCGGTCGGGGTCCATTGATATTCTCAAGCACTGACTCCTGGCGCCTAGTGACCCTCGGCTCGTTCTTTCAGGTACTGGTCGACGAGCCTGCTTTGCACATCTGCGGGCACCGGCTCATACGAGTCGATCGTGATGGTGTACGTGCCCGTACCACTGCTGATCGAGCGCAGATGCGGCGAGTAGTGCACGACCTCCGCGTACGGTGCTTGGGCCTTGATGACCTGTACTCCCGCAGATGGCGCATCCATGCCGAGGATACGACCACGGATGGAGCTGACGTCACCCATAACGGCGCCGGCGAACTCGTCAGGTACCTCGATATCGAGGGTCGCCATCGGCTCGAGCAAGATCAGATCAGCCTTCTCCGCAGCGGCCTTGAAGCCGATGCGGGCTGCGGTCTTGAACGCCATTTCGTTCGAGTCGACCGCGTGGTACGAGCCGTCGTAGACCGCGACCTTGACGTCCACCAAGGGGTAGCCCGCCAAGGCGCCGTGCACGATCGTCTCCTGCACGCCTTTGTCGACCGCCGGGATGTACTGACGCGGTATCCTGCCTCCGACGATCTCATCGACGAACTCGTACCCCTTGCCCGGATTGGGTTCGATGCGAAGCCAGCAATCAGCGAACTGTCCGGAGCCGCCCGTCTGCTTCTTGTGGCGTCCCTGCGCCTGCGCGGACTTGCGGATCGTCTCCCGGTAGGGGATGCGAAGGTTCTCAAGTTCCGCTTCGACATGGAAGCGCTCATGAAGGCGGGAAAGCAGAACGTCGATCGCCGTCTCTCCGATAGCATTGATGACGGTCTGATGAGTCTCCTCATCGCGGCTCAGTGTCAGCGACGGCTCTTCGTCGACGATGGACTTGAGCGCTGTGCCGAGCTTGTCTTCGTCCGCTTTGGTCTTGGCCACGATCGCCACGGGGTACAGCGGCTCGGGTAGTGGCAGCGCGGTGAACTGAACCCCGCCCTTTTCGGAAAGCGTGTCGTTGGTGAGCGTCTCGCTCAACTTGGCAAGAACCGCGATGTCGCCGGCAGGTGCGCCCTCGATATCCGTAGTCTCCTTGCCAAGGGCTTTCAAGACATGGCCGATTCGCTCCTTCTTGCCGGTGCGTGAGTTGATCAACTCGCAGTTGGGCGTGAGGGTGCCTGAGACCACTTTTACAAATGACAGGCGACCCACGTAAGGATCCGAGAGGGTCTTGAACACATGCCCGCTCAGTTCTCCACTAGTCGAGAAGGGGACATCCTGGCCGTCGACGGTGTGCAAAGGGCCGTGCGCTGTTGGCTCAGGAAAGAACGTGACGATCTCGTCCATGAGATCCTTGATCCCTTGGAGCTTGAGGGCCGATCCGACGAAGACGGGGATGACCTTGCTCTGAGCGATCGCGAGCCCGAGGAGCGTCTCGAGATCCTCTTGGGTGAGCGGCTCTCCCTCAAGGTACTTCATCATGAGATCGTCATCGGCTTCGGCCGTCTTGTCAGCCAATTGGTCGCGTGCCGCAGAAGCGGCATCGGCGAATTCGGCGGGGATATCATCCATGTGCTCCCCGTCGGCCTCGTGGTGGTACGCCTTCATCCTGATGATGTCGACGACTCCATGGAACTGGGCCTCAGCGCCCATTGGGAGCTGAACGGGAATCACGCGATCACCGAAGGCAGCAGTGAGTTTCGCCATCACCGCGTCGAAATTCGCGTGCTCCTTGTCCATCCTGTTGATGAACACGGCACGGGCTATGCCCATGTCTCCGGCGATCTTCCAT
The DNA here is from genome assembly GCA_018902765.1 of Actinomycetota bacterium. GTDB lineage: Bacteria > Actinomycetota > Coriobacteriia > Anaerosomatales > JAHIQC01 > JAHIQC01. The sequence continues at coordinate 4,242 of JAHIQC010000111.1, forward strand.
AGTCGTTGCGTCTGGACCTGGGGGCCGTGGACGGCGTCCACCACGAACAGCGCCATCTCGGCCGCTTCCATGCCAGCGATCGCATCGCCGATGAAATCCGCGTAGCCGGGGGTGTCGATCACGTTGATCTTCACGCCCTCATGTACTACGGGTGCGAGAGCAAGATTGATGCTCATCTTGCGCTTGATCTCTTCGGAATCGTAGTCGAGATCTGAGTGTTCCTCGTCTACGCTCCCCAAGCGTTTGGTCGCGCCGGCCATGTAGAGCATTGCCTCTGCTAGAGAGGTCTTTCCCGCACCGCCGTGGCCGACAAGAACGACGTTGCGGATCTTCTCAGTGCTCGGTGCTCCCAAGTGCATCTCCTCCTCGGGTCGAGCCGCCAGGTGTCCGTTGCACCCCATTGTGCAGCGGATGGAGCCCACACACGGTTAGCATACTCCTTATCAGCGCGTGTCCACACTGATAGAATGACAACCTGCCGCGGGCTTCAAAGCGGCATATGGATTGTTCGTACCCTTGGAGGACATGTCTGATGTCACGACCTTTCGCACGAGTTCCCGTAGTGCTTCTAGCCGTCGCCCTTGTGGCTTCGATCTTTGTTGTTCAGGGTTGCGCAACGCAGAAGACAGACTCCACCGACAAGGTGGCCGAAGAGTCGACGACGACCGAGCAATCGGCGGCGCCGCAGGTACCCCAGGAGGGCGATTTGTACACTTCAGGATACGCAGCGAACGGCAAGGAGATCGCGGTCATTCAGACCGACAAGGGCGTCATCAAGTTCGAGTTCTATGCGAAGGATGCGCCGAACACCGTAGGCGCGTTCATCGAGCTGGCGCAGGCCGGCTTCTACGATGGCACCAAATTCCACAGGGTGGAGCCCGCATTCGTCATTCAGGGTGGAGATCCGCTGTCCAAGACCGACGATCCTATGGTTGGCACCGGCGGCCCGGGCTACTCACTGAAGGCGGAGTTCGGCTCTCGTCAGCATCTTGATGGCTCTGTGGCCATGGCACGCTCCCAGGATCCTGATTCCGCCGGGTCCCAGTTCTACATCTGTCTTGGCCCCCAACCGTTCCTTGACGGGAATTACACGGTCTTCGGCCAGGTGATCGAGGGAATGGATGTCGTCAAGCAGATCGGCGTCGGTGACGCGATGAACTCAGTGACCATCGAGAACGCGAACCAGTAGCCGGAAGGCGACCTCTTGGACCAAGCGCGCTTTTCTGAGGCAAAAGCAGCATATGACTCCGGTGATTTCCGCACGGCGGCGAAGAGCTTCCTGGCAGCGGCCGGACGCGGGACTGACGGCAATGGTGCCGCGTATCACATGGCGGGCAATTCGCTTATGCGCTTGCGCCGTCACGCCGATGCGGTGACTGTATATGGCCACGCGTTGCGCGATGAGCTCTACGAAAAACGTGGGGCGATTCAGGCGAATATGGCTGCGGCCCAAGTGGCACTCGGCGAGTACGCTGAGGCCGTAGAGGGTTATCGGGCCGCCTCGGAGGAGTCGGATTACCCCACGCCGCACAAGGCGCTTCAAGGTATGGCTGGCGCTTTGGTCGAGATGGGCCGCTATGAAGAGGCCGCCGGTGCCTATCGTCAGGCAGCATTGGACTCGGACAATCCCGATCCCGGGAAGTCCTTGAACAACCTGGGGCTCTGCTTCATGGCTATCGGGCGACCCGGCGACGCGGTGGAGGCCTACAAGGCCGCCCTGGGCTTTGATACCTATGCGGGTCGCGGAAAGGCGCTTGCGAACCTCGGCATTGCCTTTGCCGCCATGGGCGAGCACAAGGAGGCCGTCAAAGCCTTTGAGAAGGCGACGCAGCTGCACGGACACCCGCTCTCACAGCCAGCCATAGACACCTTTGAATCCAGCCGTGCCGCGCTCACATCTCCGCAGCGCGAAGTCGTGGATGGATGGCAGACGGGCGAGATCCCGCCGGTCATATCCCCAGTTACATCGGTGATGGATGATGACGAACCGACGCTGTCCTACGTACCGCCCTCAGGTGATCCCGCAAGCACAGGGGAGCTGTTCGGTGATACCGAGGAGTCGGCGTTCTTCACGGCCACCGAGGACGAACTCAAGGAGCAGGACCGTGCGCAACGCCGTGAGCAGCGCGATGCACGCCGAGAGCAACGCAATCCTTGGCAGCTCCCGCTGACCATCGTGGTGGCGGTACTGGTTCTCCTCTCGTTCCTCGCGGCGCTGTACTTCGCAGGCTATGGTTTCCCGACGCAGAAGATGACCGCAGAAGGAATGTTGACCTCTCGTGCCGAAGGACAACCTGTCGACGGCTACTGGGTCGCCGTTCCCAAGGGCGACGTTGAAAAAGAGATGTCCAAGGTGCCCGCGATGATTAAGGATTTCCAGGTCGGCCCGATCGATCGATCAGCTCGGACCTCGAAGGTCGACATCACCGTCACTCCTCAGAACGGTGCGCCGCTTCGTTACACCGTGACCGTGACACGTGAGGGTGTTGGTTGGAAGGTCAGCGGGATCGAGAATGACTGGGGTACCTCCGGCAAGAGCGAATAGCGCCTCTTTGCCGTTTACATGAACGCACAATGAAAGGGATTTCAAGTGGATCAGCGTACATACATCATGATCAAGCCGGACGCCGTCAAGCGAGGACTGATCGCTCCGATCATCCAGCGCTTCGAGAACACCGGCCTGGTGATCGAACGTCTTGAGCTCGCAGTCCTCACCCGCGAGCAGGCCGCTGCCAACTATGTGGAGCACGAAGGCAAGCCGTTCTATGAGGGCCTCATCGAGTACATCACGTCAGGCCCCGTTGTGAAGATGGTATTGGCAGGACCGGAGGCCGTCATGGTCTGCCGCAAGCTGATGGGTGCCACCAACCCTCGTGACGCGGCACCAGGTACCGTTCGCGGGGACTTCGGCCTGACGGTCGATGCGAATGTGGTCCACGGCTCGGATTCGTCCGAGTCCGCCCGTCGGGAGATCGATATCTTCTTCGGGGAGTAGATGAGCCAAGAGGCGGGCTGCCTGGCCCGCCTCTTTTGTTCTCGTATCACGATTCGAACGCAAGCGGCCGGTGTCCGCGGGTCCTGCTCTGCCGGGAGTAAGGGGAAACGCATGTTCTTTCGCATCATGGACAAGGATCGACTGCCTGATCTTGTGGCTGGTCTGTCCAAGGGCTTCGAGGTCATCGGGCCTGTCGCCAAAGGGGAGCGCTTCGTATTCGAGCGTATTGAGACCCCAGAAATGCTTCGGCTCGACTACGACACGACGTTGCTTCCGCCCAAGAAGCTCTTCTTTCCTCCCGAGGAGCAGATGATGCGCTTCCGGGTCGCGGACAATGAAGTCGTGGATGACGAGGTCTATGCCGCCCCTCGCGTGATCTTCGGACTTCATCCATGCGACATCAACGCTCTGATGCTCATGGACAACGTCTTTCTGGGCGAGTACGAAGATCCCTATTACAGAGCTCGGCGCGAGAGCACGATGCTCATCGGTGTTTCATGTAAGCCGACTGACGAGTGCTTCTGCAACGCTTGGGGAACCGACGAGGTCCACTGGGGATTCGATGTCTTTCTCACGGACCTTGGGGACCGATACTTCATCTCCGTGCGCTCGGTCAAAGGCGCGGAGCTTCTCGATGAGTTCGTAGCGACACGAGACGCCGATGAGAGCGACACAGCCGCGTTCCAGCAACACACACGGAACTTCAAGAACTCCTTTACCGACGACTTGGACACCTCGCAGCTGCCACTTCTGCTTGACGCCAAGTTCGACGACCCTTTGTGGGATCGTCTGGGGGAGCGTTGCTTGAGCTGTGGCGCGTGTTCGATGGTGTGTCCCACGTGCTACTGCTTCGATGTGACCGATCGTCTCGAGGCCGACGGAAAGACAGGTACGCGTGTGCGGACCTGGGATTCGTGCCAGTTCACTCAGTTCGCTGAGGTCGCGCACGGCCAGAACTTCCGGGAGTCGAGAGCCAGTCGGGTCAAGTACCGCTACTACCACAAGCAGTGGGGCTACCTTTCCAAGTTCGAACGCGTGTTGTGTGTCGGCTGCGGCCGATGCGCCCGCGCATGCCTCGCGGGAATCAGTCCGCGCGAGGTAGTCACCGCACTTGAGATGGGAGGTGCGTCCTAGGTGAGTCCACTCAGTCGCGAATTCACGGCCAATCCCTATCGACCTTGGCCGGCAAGGATCACCTCGATCATGGATCTGACCGAAAATGAGAAGCTCTTTGAGATGCGGATCATCGACGATTCGGTCCGGGAGGCCTTCCAGTTCGCCTCAGGCCAGTTCGTGGAGCTGTCGTTGTTCGGCGTGGGAGAAGCGCCCATTTCCATCTCCTCGGCACCCAGCAAGCAGGGCTTCATCGAGTTGTGCGTACGCAACGCCGGTGATGTCACAGGCGCCTTGCATAAGAAGCAGTGCGGCGACATCGTTGGGTTGCGTGGCCCGTTCGGGCGCGGGTTCCCCTTCAAGGAGATGAAGGGTCACGACATGTTGCTCGTGGCCGGGGGCCTTGGTATTGCGCCACTCAAGTCGCTCATCAATCACATCCACGATGACCGGCACGACTTCGGCAAGGTCACGATCCTGTATGGCGCCAAGAACCCAAGCGAGATCCTCTTTCGCTATCAGTTCGACATGTGGAAGCATCGCGATGATTTCGAGTTGATTCTCACGGTCGACGAGCCTGACGACACGTGGGGCGACGAGGTTGGTCGCGTCACGCGCCTGTTCGACATGATCGATATCGATCCGACGAACACCTACGGTGCGATCTGCGGCCCTCCGGTCATGTACCGGTTCGTCATCGACGAAATGCGCAAGAAGGGCATGGACGCTGACAAGATATACGTCAGCTTCGAGCGCCGTATGAAATGCGGCATCGGCAAATGCGGTCATTGTGGCGTAGGTCATCAGTACGCGTGCATAGACGGCCCGGTGTTCAACTACTGGGAAGCTATGAACCTGCAGGAGGCGATTTAGATGCCGCCGCGCGTAGTGGTGGTCGGTCTGGCAAGCGACTTTGGCTGCCAGGTCCAGATGACCAACATAGAAGACCAGCTGCTCGATGTCCTGGGCAGGATCGAACTTTCATATTGGCAGCTGGCCAGCAGCGGTCACATGCCCGAGGAGTACGACGTCGCCATCGTCGAAGGCGCCGTGACGACCGGCGAGCACGTCGCGCTTCTTGAGCGCATTCGTGCCACGGCCTCGGCTGTCATCGCAATCGGCGCGTGTGCGGTGACCGGGGGCATCCCCGCGCTCGCGACATCCGGCTCGCTTGATGACCACTACGCCTGCGTGTACGGCGAAGGCGATGTCGAGGTGGCATGCGGCCGCATCGCACCGATGCCCATCACGTCGGTGATCGATGTGGAGTACCGGGTGCCCGGATGCCCGATCGATATGGACGAGTTCACACAGGTCCTCTCGCGTGCGTTGCAGGGGCTATCGGACTGCATCCCCCGCGAGCCGATGTGCGCTATCTGCAAGACGCTGGAGAACATCTGCTTCTACGAGCGCGGCGAGGTTTGCCTCGGCCTGATCACACGAACGGGGTGCAATGCAAGATGCATCACCCTTGGACGCCCCTGCACCGGATGTCGAGGACTTGCCGAGGATGCGAATCTTGAGTCCGCAATCCTGCTGCTCGCTGAGCGGGGTGTGTCTCGCGAAGATCTCATGACGCGTGCACGTCTGTACAACACCCTCGAGGAGGCCTTCACCCGATGAGTACACTCACGATCGAGCACGTCGCGCGCATCGAGGGGCACGGCACGATCACCGTTGACGTCGAGGACGGTCGCGTCAAAGACATCCACATGGACATCATTGAACCTGCGCGCTATTTCGAGTCGATGGTGGTCGGGCGGCGTTTTGACGAAGCACCCCTGATCACGAGCCGAATATGCGGGATCTGCTCGCCGAACCACATGCTCACGTCGATCAAGGCGCTCGAGGTCGCGCTCGGCGTCGAGGTCTCCGAACGCACGCAGATCATGCGCAAACTGCTCGTCTATGGCAGCTACCTGCAGAACCACGCGACCCACTTGTACCTTCTGGCCGCACCTGATTATGTCGGCCTGCCGAGTGTGTTTCCCTTGGCCGAGACGCACCCTGACGTTGTCGAGCGAGCGCTGCGCGTCAAGAAGCTCGGCAACGATCTGACGACGCTCATCGGCGGCCGGCCGGTACATCCGATCACGGCCGTGCTTGGCGGTTTCACCAGTGAACCGGAGCCGGGACGGCTCGTGGCGTTTCGCGATGCGCTGCTCGCGGCATCACAGGACGCTGCGGCCACGGTTGATCTGTTCGGCTCGTTTGACGAGTACGAGTTTGAGACGGCTGGCGAGATGCTTGCCTTGGTCGATGATGACGACTACGCCATCTACGATGGTCAGACCGGCGCCCTTGACGCGGGCTGGCGTCGTCCGGTCTCCGAGTACCGCTCATTCATCGAAGAGCGCGTTGTCGGGCACAGCAATGCCAAGCACTCCACCGTTGGCGGTCGCACCTTCATGGTTGGAGCCCTGCCGAGGATCAATCTCTCAAGAGCTACTCTGGGAGCCACCGCGGCTGATGCACTGAATCGCGTCGGGCTTTCGATACCTTCGCGAAACCCTTTCATGAACAACCTATGCCAGGCCGTGGAACTTGTGGACGCGGCGGCCCGCTGCGCTCAGTACATCGAGACGCTGCTCGATATGGGTGGTTCGACCACGCCGGTCGAATTCAAGATCGCCGCAGGTAGCGGTTCTGCCGCGACCGAGGCGCCCCGAGGCACGCTGTACCACGGCTACTCGGTCGATGACGACGGGATCGTCATCGCGGGCGATGTCATAACGCCGACAGCCCAGAACCTAGCGAATCTGGACGCCGACATGCGTGCATTTGCTCCATCCGTGGTCGACTTGCCACGAGATGAGTTCGTGATCGCCGTCGAGCGACTGGTACGCGCGTACGATCCGTGTCTGTCATGCTCCGTGCACTAGCGCCATGCGGTGTGTCTGTTCGGCGCGAGGCATCATGCATGCAGGAACGCGTGCACTTTGGTCGAACCTGACCTGAAACCTGCAGATAACCACATCATGAAGGGTCCCCAGTGCCGAAGCTCGGATTCAAGGGCGGCATCCACCCCACAGATCACAAGGCCGCCACTCGTTCGGCACCCGCCGTTCGCATGCCGATGCCCGAGAGACTGTTCGTGCCGGTCAGCCAACACCTCGGAGCACCGTGCCAACCCCTCGTCAATCGTGGCGACCGGGTAGAGCGCGGTCAGATCATCGCTGATGTCGATGCGATGGTGAGCGCTCCGGTGCATTCTCCCGTCACTGGCGAAGTCGTTTCCGTGGCGTCACGCCGCCTGTTGTCTGGATCGACTGCGCTCGTTGTGGAGATCCTCCCAGACGAGTATCAGGATTGGGACTCATGGGTGCTCGTTCCTGAGTCCGACGACGCGATAGCTATGGTGCGCGCCGCAGGTGTCGTTGGATTGGGCGGCGCCGCGTTTCCAACGACAGTCAAACTGACACCGCCACGCGACATGCCGATCCACACCTTGATACTCAACGGATGTGAGTGTGAGCCGTTCCTGACGTGCGATCACCGAGTGATGCTTGAGTCACCTGATCGTGTGGTCGCCGGCGCTCGCATCATCGCTGATATCGTCGGCGCTGAGCGCATTGTGATCGGTGTCGAGGATAACAAGCTCGACGCGGCTGATGCGCTTCGCGCCCACGCAGGAACCGACGTCGAGATACTGGTACTGCCCACCAGCTACCCCCAGGGTGCTGAGAAACAGCTCATCTGCGCTGTCTTGGGCAAGGAGGTTCCACACGGCAAGCTGCCCGCAGCCACCGGCGCCTTGGTGCACAACGTGGGTACTGCCATGGCCGTGGCCGACGCTGTTCAGCTGCGCAAGCCGCTGATGGAGCGCATCGTCACGGTTAGCGGGTCGGTCATTGCACCGAGTAACCTGATCGTCTGTCTCGGCACTCCATTGCGTGATCTTGTTGCGGCCGCTGGTGGCTTTGGCCCCGATGTGGGCCGCGTGATCGCAGGTGGCCCCATGACGGGCACCGGAGTGGCGGATCTCGGAATGCCGGTCGTGAAGGGCACATCCGGGCTC
>JAHIQC010000112.1 GCA_018902765.1 Actinomycetota bacterium
GTGGGGTCCTCATCGACACTGTAGCTCCCGCGACCACCATCGCCGGACTGCCGACGGGAGCCTCCACCGACGAGGTGACCTTCACGCTGAGCGCTGAGGACGGATCGGGCAGCGGCGTTGCAGACACCTACTACCGCCTCAATGGCGGAGCCGACACCACCTACACCGCAGAGGTCGTCGTAGAGGCAGAGGGAACCACGACGATCGAGTACTGGTCGGTAGACAACGCTGAGAACATCGAAGACGTGAACAGCGTCGACGTTGAGATCGTTGCCGAGGCCCTCGTGCCGATAGAAGGCGCCGACCGCTACCAGACCGCGATAGAGATCTCTCAGGCCAACTGGGAGGCAGCCGAAACCGTTGTCATCGCAACCGGCAACAACTGGCCCGACGCACTCGGTGGCTCCGCACTCGCAGGCGCAGTGGGCGGCCCGGTACTGATGTCACGTCTCGACGCAATCCCGGATGAGGTGCTTGCCGAAGTCGATCGCCTGGGTGCGAGCACGGCATACGTCCTCGGCGGTGAACGCGCACTGACCGCCGACGTGCTGGCACAACTCGAAACTGCACTTGGTGAGACCAACGTGATCCGTATCGGAGGTGCCGACCGCTATGAGACCGCGGAGTTGGTTGCCGATGAAGTCGTCTCGATACTCGGCGACTCTTACGACGGCACCGCATTCATCGCGACCGGCGGAGATTTCGCCGATGCGCTCGCCGCGTCTCCGATGGCCGCGGCAAACGGCTGGCCAGTCTACCTGGCCCGCAAGCCGGTAATCTCCGACCAGACCCTCGACGCGATGGTGAACGCCGGCGTCACCGACGCGATCCTGCTCGGCGGTGACGCGGCCATGCCGGAGGGCACGGTCGTGACCGTACTCGCGGCAGGAATCAGTGCGAAGCGCATCGATGGCGATAACCGCTACGAGACCGCAGCCAAGGTCGCCGAGTACGGCGTCACGGATGCCGGACTGGCCTGGGAGGGTGTCGCCATAGCGACTGGCGAGGACTTCCCCGACGCACTAGCCGGAGGTCCTGCTCAGGCGCTCGTGGGTGCGGGTATGCTGCTGTCCCCGAGCGATCAGCTCTCGGGATACACCGCGGACAAGCTCTCCGAACACAAGTACGACATCTCGAGCGTAGCGTTCTTCGGCGGAATCAAATCGCTGTCGGCCGACGTTCGCGAGGCCGTTGCCACTGCTCTGAACTAGCCTCAATACACAGATGCGAAGGGGCTCCGCATTATGCGGGGCCCTTTCTCTTTCTCGGCACGGGAGCACGTCGCTTTCTGGCGGGCATCATGCGGCATCTTGACAGTGGTAAGTTGTCAGTGTAAAGATGGACTCGAGCGATACTGTGACTCGACCTGCGAACGGAGCGCGCATGAGCGCGACAGATACCTATCACCACGGAGACTTGCGCCGCGCCTTGCTCGATACTGCGCTGGTTCTCATCGGCAAGAAAGGCGTTGCGGGGCTGTCGCTTCGAGAGGTCGCCGCTGGTGTGGGCGTAAGCCACGCGGCTCCCTATCACCACTTCGCTGACAAGACGGCTCTCATACACGCGCTCGGCAACGAGGGTATGGAGCTACTCGACGCGCACATGGCGAGCGCCGAGAAGGCTGCCGGCGACGATCCGCGCGCGCGGCTGTTGGGCATCGGCATGGCGTATGTCGCATTTGCTGTGCAGCATCCTGAGTACTACGCGACGTTCAGCTCGCCGGAGATGCAGACGCCGCCTTCTGCAAAGGAAGCGGCGGCATCGGACAGAACGCCCGGGGGAACCTGGGTGCGGCTCTTCAACGCGGTTCTGGCGTGCCAGGCCTCAGGGGATCTTCCGGCGGGCGACCCGATGGTGCTCGCGGTCTACCTGTGGTCTTTGGTGCACGGGCTGGCCGAGCTATGGCGCGCGGGGCCGCTTGAGCAACTGCCACAGGCGAGCGAAGGACTCGAGGCCCTGGCGATACAGGTTCTGAACGCGGCGCTCGGCGCCATGCACACGACTGAAGGGTCACAGGGATGAGCACACGAAACCATGCATTTCCGAGGCGTCAGGCGGTTCGCCGAGTGGCGCTGCTGCTCTCCTTTGTCGCGTTCCCCCTCACGCTCAACTACTTCTCGCCCTACCTCATCGTGGACAGCGCGTTTCAGGGAGTCGTGAACGGCAGCCTGATCGTGTTCGCGTCCATGTTCCTAGGCTCGCTTGTGTTCGGACGACTCTGGTGCGGATGGGCGTGTCCCGCAGCCGGGCTTCAAGAGCCCTTGCTGCGCGTGAACGATCGCCGCGTAGACCGCAAGGCCGATCTCGTGAAGTGGGCGATCTGGGTTCCGTGGATCGCGCTCATCGTCTTCGCGGCGATGCGCGCAGGCGGCTACGTGTCGATCGACCCGTTCTACGGCACCGTCGGCGGGATCTCTCTCGCGGGTGACGCCGAGCGTCCCGCAATATTCGCCTTCATCATCTACTTCGGCGTGGTCCTCACGTTCTTCGGCATCACCCTCGCGGTGGGCCGCCGAGGTGGTTGCCACGCGTTGTGCTGGATGGCGCCGTTCATGATCTCGGGCCGTGCGGCCCGCAACTCGCTCGGCGCCTGGCCCTCGCTTCGACTCGTGGCAGATTCCTCGGCATGTACGAAGTGCGGGACGTGCACGCGGGAGTGCCCGATGAGCGTGCCGGTGCAAGAGCTCGTGGCTTCGGAGTCGATGGAGCACGCGGAGTGCGTGCTGTGCGGCAGTTGCGTCGACGGATGCCCGAACAAGGCGATCCGCTACTCGTTCAGCACGGGCAAGTAGCTACCCGCTCACCTCGCCCGCCTCGGCGTCGAGCGCTCTCAAGTCGGTACCGATGGGGCACTCGCGCAGGGCCTTGGCGCCCCACACGAGGTTGTGCGCCATGTAGCGAGCGGTGCGATTCGTGTACAGATGCCTGTCACCGCCGGCCTCGATGTAGCTCGGCCCGGGACCCGCGTCGCCGACCCAGTAGCAGTCCACGTTGGGCGGAATCATGCAGCCGAGGTGCGTGAGGTTGAACAGGGTGTTCGCACAGCAGTCATGCGCGCCATCCTCGTTGCCGGTTACGATCACGCCACCCACTTTGCCGTAGAGCGGGTACTGGCCGGTGACCGGATCGCCCTCAGCGTACGTGCCGTCGAGACGTTCGAGAACCAACTGAGCTACCGAGGAACGGACTCCGAACCAGATCGGCATCGCTACGACGAGTATGTCGCACGCCTTGATCTGCTCAAGGATTCCCGGCCACTCGTCGCCTTCGCCTTCGTCCGAGGAGATGCCGAATCTGACCTTGTGGTCCGCTACACGCACCGTTGCGGAGCTGACCCCCATCTCGCCCATGATCCCAGCTACCTTGTCGATGAGCGCCTGCGTGTTCGAGGGCTCCGGCGAGGCCTTCAGTGTGCAGTTCAAGAACAGCGCTTTTAGACTCACGGGTGTGTTCCTTAGGTCGAAGTGGCATGCATAGCTGATGCCCAAGACCGCCGGTTCTCATACCTTCATCGAGAAAGGAACGGGCCGGATGACCGACCTAGTGACAGTTACCACAGAGTTACTCGCCGGCGAAGATGTCTACATATGGCGTGTAGCGGAACCGTCGGTTCCTTGCCTGTCCAGTGATCTCCATGAGCAGCCCAGACGCCACAAACTTGTCCATTAGGTTGCTCGCTGCTTGGTAGCTCACATTGGTCAAGGTTGCGATGTCATTCACCGAGATATAGGGGCGAGTGTACAGCCGCTCAAGCACAACGAGCGCATTACCGGCAACTCGCCCAAAGTTGTTCACTATCAGCGATCTGTGGTTCTCACGTAGCGCAACAATGCGCCGAGCGGTGTCCGTAGCCTCACGGGAGACCTCGGCCATACCCTTCAGGAAGAACTTGATCCAACTCTCCCAGTCGCCAGTATCGCGGATGTTTTGCAGCAGCCTGTAGTACTCATCTCGATGGCTCTTGAAGTAGTGAGAAATGTAGAGCACCGGTGTCATCAGCGTGCCCTTTTCACAGAGTAGGAACGTGATTAGCAGCCGCCCGATACGACCATTGCCGTCCAGAAATGGGTGAATCGTCTCGAACTGCGCGTGTGCCAATCCTATCTTCACCAGCGCCGGAATCGGCCCATCTGCGTGCAAGAACCGCTCCAAATCCGCCAGAGCCGCCCCCAGTTCATGGGGAGGTGGTGGGACATATGTGGCCTCATTCAGTGTGGCGCCGCCTGGTCCAATCCAGTTTTGCGAAGTTCGAAGTTCCCCAGGAGTGAGTTTCGCTCCCCTGACACCACGGAGCAGGTGCTCATGAATCTCCCGGAGGAGGCGAGTCGATATGGGAAGCTCATCAAGGCGAGCGAGCCCGTAGTTCATTGCCTCGACGTAGTTGAGCACCTCATCAACGTCACGAGGCCTTTCGGGATCCGAGATGGCAGCCTCTGCTTCAAGCACGTCATTGAGTGAGCTCTGCGTGCCTTCAATCTGACTGGACAGTACTGCTTCCTTGCGCACGTACATGAAGACGAATAGCCCCGGATCGGGCAGTGTCTGAATGGAGCCATCGAGCCGGCCCAGCGCCCGATCCGCATCGGACAAGAGAGCGATCATCTCGGCATCCATTTCGATCGATGGATCCGGCGGGAGGGATGCCGGTATGAAGGCCGAGTATGCCTCCGGCTGACGAACGTAGCGACCTGCTCTCGTACTCGTCGTCATCGTGTTTCCCCTCCCTGTATTCAATGCTGGATTTAATATAGGAGATGATTGTCAGCATAGCAAAGGCTGCATTGAACAAGGACGACTATTAGCGCACAAGAATAGGCTGCATTGAACAAGGAAGCGTACCGGCCGTCCAGATTCAGTTGTCATTATCACGATCATCATCGTAATCATCGTTCGCGTACGTCATCTACTTCGCCGTCGTGCTCGCATTCTTCTTGGTCACGGCCGATTTCTCGGCATGTACGAAGTGCGGGAAGTGCACGCGCGAGTGCCCGATGAGCGTGCCGGTGCAGGAGCTGGTCGCTTCCGAGTCGATGGAGCACACGGAGTGCGTGCTGCGCGGCACCTGCGCCGATGTGTGCCCGAGCAAGGTGATCCACTACTCATTCTCGGGCGGGAAGTAGCGGCGCGGCGGCCTACTCGTGCGCTTCGTCGACCGAGGTGTGAGTGTCCGTGGTCGTGGTGCCCGTGTGCACGGTGGTTGCCGACTCGCCCGGCGCGACTTTCGCCGTGTCCGACTACACCTTCACCTACAAGAGCACGGAGAACGTCCAACAGGCCAACGGCGACACCAAATCGGCAGCCGTCTTTGGCGTGTCTCGGAATGGACGACCGCTCGGCGATATCACCCCCGGGCAGACGCAGTTCGCCGCGCAGGACCAGACTCGGCTCGATGCGTCAGTCATGTCTGAGCCCCTCCGCGACATCTTCGTGGTGTGGGAAGGCACGCAGGGCGGTCAGCTCTCGATGAACGTGAAGATCAATCCCCTGATCGGCTTCGCGTGGGGTGGGTTCGCGCTCCTGTTGCTCGGCGCAGGCCTCGCCGCATGGCCCAAGAAGGGAGGAGAGTAGGCGATCTGCCGAGGAAACCGCTAGCGCCCTCTCGCTGGTGCCGGGCGCGATGGTGACGCGACCTTCGTGTCTGCGGCCGGGCTTGCGAGTTGCCGCTCGAGGTCGATGAAGGCTTCGATGACTTCGGTCGCCTCGAAAGCGCGATTGCGCTTGCCCACGGTGACCTGACGCACGACGCCTGACTCCAGCAACTCGTGCATTGCACGGTTGACGGCGCCAAAACTGCGATCGAGCAGACGGCTCGCTCCTCCCACGGTCACGACCGGAGCCCCAGGCAGCGCGCGGAGCAGCAGGTCGGTGGATGAGCCGCTGCGGACCCTGCCTATCCGCTCACGCCAGGAGGCCTCCAACGATCGCATCCGGCCCTCAAACTCATCGGCATCTGAGACCGCACGGATACATGCGCCCGAAAACATGCCCACCCATGCGTTGACGCCCTCCATCGCCCCCTGCGATGCGGCATCACCCACATAGCGATACGCGCTCAGCGCCTCGATGTAGTCGCCGGCCAATGTTGCGAGGACCAGTGACACCGGCGGCACGATGCGCGGGGCCAGGCCTCTGCGCCGCAGAACGAGATGGATCAGGGCTCGCCCGGTCCGTCCGTTGCCGTCCACGAACGGGTGGATCGTCTCGAACTGCGCATGCGCGATCGCGGCCTGAGCGACGGGCGGCAAAGAGTCCGTGTTGCAGAACTCGCATAGGTCGGCGAGCAACTCCTCAACGAGCTGGGGCCCAGGCGGGACGAACTGGGCCGTGCATGGGTTGTAGTTGCTTCCGCCTATCCAGCTCTGTTCGGTTCGCACCTGCCCGCCGAAATGCTCGTTGTGAGTGCCCTTGAGCAGACTGCCATGAATCTGTCGGATCGTGTCCGGCGTTATCACCGAACCCTCTCCCGAGAGCTCAACCGCCCTGACCATAGCATCCACATTGCCGAGGACCTCGGCAGCCGTGACATCGGTCGTTGCACCGTCCAGCTCCCTCGCCGCCTCGGCTTCGAGCAGCCGTCTTGGCCCGATCACGAGACCCTCGATCCGCGACGAGGCGACCGACTCGGCCCTCAAGAACATACGCGCCAGCACCTCGGTGTCCGCGAGCGTACTGGCATCGGTGTTCAGGCGCTGGATTGCCCTCTCAGCGTCCGCGACATCCGCTGCCGTCTCACCGTCCAACACAAAGCCGCGTCCCATGAGGCGATCTGGGACATACGTCGCATATTCGCAGGGGCGGCGGTCTCTTCTGGTGAGGCCGTTTGGCTCCGGACCCCATATCTGGTTGATGTACTCGCCCATGACTCTGACCCTTCATGGCGGTGGGCGGACCTTCAATACTCACGACTCATATTGTAGTTTACTCGAAAAGCTACAATATGAGACATGCGTAGTGGAGGTTATGGCACAAAGTGCAATATGCCGCCGGGCGTCGCGCTACTTGGCCTCGCCGATCTCATAGGGGAGCTCAAAGGTGTCGGCGGGGATCTCTGCATCGATCTGTGGCGGGTCGAATGCGTAGACGCTGGTTACGAGGTCGTCGTCGGACTCAGGCGCACGGCTGTTGGTGCGCACGACCGTCTTCACGATTCTCGTGTCATCGGCATACACGACGAGGTCTTCGAGATAGAAGCTCTGGCTCGCGCCCTCGACATTCCACAGCTTCTTCACGGACAACGTGTACGCCGTGAGGTCGCCCTCGGCAACGCCCTCGCCGAGTTTCCACTCGTCGGGCCCGTTGAATATCCACTGATGCATCTCGGGCAGGGCGTATGAGATCTCGCAGACCTCGTCTTCGGTACGGCAGTAGTAGAGCTTCTCGCCGTCAGGACTGATCATGTTGATACGAACCGAACCGTCCGCGTTGAACCACGTCAAACGGTAGCGGTCACCATCGAACCAGTACTCGATCTTGTCTTGCTTCTGCTCCTGGCCGCTTGTGAAGGTGAGCGTCCCGTGCTTGCGCGTGGCATCCAGAAACGTCGTCACCGCTTCTTTGGACGTGGCCGCGACAGGAGTCTTCTCTGCAATGGAATCCGGGCTCTTGGAGCATCCAAAGGCCATGAGTGCAGCGGCCAGCAGTGCCCCCAGTAAACATACGATCAGCAGTGTACGGCGCATCGCACTGTCCTTTCCTTGGAAGACGGAGCAGTCCTTGGGTAGTTAGCCGAGTGCAGGCCCCCCTGCTCGGCTAGTCTGACATGAGGATACCTAATAGAAATGACCGGATGCCCAGAATCGCCAAGAATGCCCCTCCGTCAAGGATATATCGCCGTCTGGGTTCCCTTGGCAAAAGGACACTTGTCTGCTAATGTGTCCTTGCTGAAAGGAAACACATGAACGCAATCGAGCAGCTGATAGTCGACTTTCAGGAACGTCCACTCCCCGCAGTCAGCCCAAGGCTCACGGCCCTTCCTGATGCATCGAACATGGCCCGAGTCATCATAGGAATGCGCCGGTCGGGCAAGACCTACCTGCTATTCCAGGAGATGCAGCGGCTCCTTGATGCGGGCGTCGAGAGGAACCGCCTCCTCTACGTCAACTTCGAAGACGATCGCTTGCGACCATTCGGGCCCGATGTGCTCGATCAAACACTCGAGGCGTTCTACCGGCAAAATCCCGCCGCGCGCTCCACTGACGCATACCTGTTCCTCGATGAGATCCAAGTGGTCGACGGCTGGTCGCGTTTCGCGCGCCGTGTCCTCGACACCGAATCGGCACGCCTCTACGTGTCCGGGTCGTCGGCCAAGATGCTCTCGACCGAAGTCGCCACCGAGTTCCGCGGACGTGGCTTCACAGTCGAACTGCTTCCGATGAGCTTCGCGGAGGCACTGCTGTACTCCGATGTCGAGCCCCCAACGGCAAGGCCCGGATCGCGCATGCGATCACAGCTGGAGGCGGCATTCACGGACTACCTGCGAGTCGGTGGGTTTCCCGATGTGCAGGGATTAGTCGACGCCGA
>JAHIQC010000113.1 GCA_018902765.1 Actinomycetota bacterium
GATCGCGTTGACGCCGACGTCCTTTCGTTCGAGCTCGACAGACGGTTCGGCATCGCCACTCGCGCGGGGCTGCACTGCTCGCCTTGGTCTCATGAGACGGTGGGGACGCTTCAGCACGGTGCCGTGCGAATGGGTGTGGGATTTGGCAACACCGATGCCCAGATCATCGAGGCGGTCGAGGCCGTCGCGAGCATCACGGCCTGATTTGCACCGTGCTGCCTGCGGGCCTTCGTTGACGCTATCATGCCGTAACGCCTATTCTTCGGTAAGACGAAGGGTCGGTTCGCTTCGCGCGCCGACGTGAGTCACGGTGCATCCAACGCGGCAGCCGGCAACTCCGCACCGAGCGGGCCCCCTGGCACTGATATATGGGATGACCTGCAGTGATGTATCCGAGGGACGAATCAGGAACGGGGTAAGGTGAGGCGGTCGTTCTTCTCGCGAACCAGTAGCTTCATGGTGGTAGTCGTGGCGTCTTGCTTGGCGGCTGCCCTTTTTGCGACCCCCTCTTTCGCCGCGACCAAGTCCGTGCCCGCAACTCGTACCGTCACGACGACGGTCACCATCGAGGGTTATGACGTGGACTTCACCCTCCCGACCAACGCCAAGGCCGGATGCATGGTCTGCCACGGGGACGCTGATCTGACCAGGCTCAAAGACGGCAAGCTCGTGAGCTACTGGATCGATCCGGCGGTCTCAGATGCCTCTGCCCACGCGACGGTGCAGTGCACGGGATGCCACCTCGACTTTGCGTTCAAGACCCCTCACACGACCGCGGCCAAGGACTGGCAGACCGAGGCGAAATCCTCCTGCCAGAACTGCCACCTCGACCAGTCCTCGGCTGTCGCGCGAGGCTCGCATCGCGCTGGTGCCCTGCCCGGAGAGAAGGTGGATCCCAAAGCCGCTCCCAAGCCATTGTGCGGCGACTGCCATGGCAGCCACGCGATAGGCCAGCTCACCGATTCTCCCGAGGGCAAGGCGGCTTTGCGCACTCAAGGGCGCGTGATGTGCGGCGGATGCCATGAGGAGTACTGGGACAACTACAACGACTACTATCACGGAGCTGCGTACAAGCGCGGCGCTGCTGACGCTCCCGCATGCTGGGACTGCCACGAGGCGCACGATACCCTGCCTGCCAAGGACAAGGACTCCAGCGTAAACGAACGTCACATCGTGGAGACCTGCCGCAAGTGCCACCCGAGCGCTGACGAGACATACGTGGAATACGCGCGGCTGGTGCATCGTCGCGATGATATCGCCGAGGAGTTCTTCCTGTATGGGTGGATCTCTCAGGTGCGCGACGCAGTGATGTCACTGTTCGGCGCGTAGGCCCGCCATGAGTAGCCGAACACTATCGACCCTCGCGCTCGCGGCATGCTTGGCAGTGACGCTCCTGCTCTGGACTCCTGGAACCGGCCGAGGGCAGTCCTCCTCGGTGGCGGATCTTACCGCTCCGGTCAACGCGACCAACTGCAACCCGTGCCATGCGCGCATCGCTGAAACCGATGTGGTCGGCCTTAGGTTCAGTCACGGCAACCACCTGCTGGTCGAGTGCGTTTCGTGCCATGTGCGCGCTCCTCACGAGGCTGGAGTCACCTACCGCCCCGTGATGGACACCTGTTTCTCGTGTCATGGCCTGACGCATGGCGCGCAAGGCATCTTGGCAGCTGGGGAGTGTTCGGACTGTCACACGCCCGTGCACGTCTTGCGGCCTACGATCCACGTGAAGGACTGGGCGGCCAAACCACACGCCACATTCGCCAAGAAGGCCGGAGTGAACCGGTGCATGATGTGCCACGAGTCGGTCAAGGACTGTGACGTGTGCCATCGCGCCAAGAAACTAGATGTGGGGCCGATGCCCGCTATCTATCTGCGAAACTTGCCGGTGGAGGCCGTGCGGGAGCCGGTGCTCATCGACGCGCGGGCGGTCCCGAGCATGGGCCAGTGTGTCTTCTGTCATCCGGATGTGGATCGCACCGCCAATGGTCGGATCATCTTCGCGCATGAACCGCACCTCAAGCGTGACTACAAGTGTGAGGCGTGTCACGACACGTTCCCACACGTTCCTGATCGCACGATCATCCCCACGATGTCGTCGTGTTACCGATGTCACAGCCTCAAGCACGCGGGCTGGGGCGAGGTCGCCACGCAGGATTGCTTCGCGTGTCACCCAAAGAACTTCGTTCTCATACCGCCGAACCACACTCAGAAGTTCATTACCGGCGAACACAAAGATCTAGCCAAGGCCGACACCAAGCTGTGTACCATGTGCCATGCTGCCGCCTTCTGCGTTCCATGCCACAATGGCAAGAAGAAGCTCGCCAACGGTCAACAGAGTCCGGTTGTGCTTCCGGCGGACCATCGCGCAAGAGAGTGGCAGCCCGATCATGGCAAGTTGTATCTGGCCCAAGCCGGCGCCTGTTCTGTGTGCCACACGCCTGAATCGTGCATCCGGTGCCACTTCACTCCTATGCCGCATCCGTCGCAGTGGATCACGATCCATGCCGCCAAAGGCTATCCACAACAGGATTGCACGGTATGTCACAAGAACCGTGAGACGTGCCAAGAGTGTCACCACTCCAACGTGACCAGCAACGAGCTCGTCGCGGCGAACTGCATCAAGTGTCACCCGGAGATGGACACCGATAAGCCGACCAAGATCAAGAACATTCCGCTGGCCGAACACGCGGTCCATTTCAAGGTCGCGGAGAGCAAGGGCTCACCGTATTTGTGCGATCAATGCCACATTGGCTACGCGGTGGCACGAGTCATGCAACCATCGAGTCAGACGCAAGCGCACGACCTGCGTTTGTGTTACGACTGCCATGGAAATCTCAGCATCAACAACCAGATCATCGCGCCGTACCCCGGCTCCGAACTGTGCCGCCGTTGTCACGAAGACCTGAATATCTGATTCGTCTCGTCTGAGGCGATGAGCGAAGGAGACCACCCACGTGGCTATGCGTTTCTCTGACACCAAATGGCTCGACGTCGCAATCAAGATCACAGCCGTGGCGATCGTACTTGCCATCGGCTTTCTCGCGTACACCGTGATTGTGATCTCAGCGCGTAATCGGGCTGACTCGCCGGCGATGCGTGCGGCCGCGAACTTGGCCGAGGCGGTCCGCCAGGATCCGAACAACGTAGCCGCGCGCTTGAGGCTGGCCGATGCGCTGGCAGCTGCAGGGGACCTCAAGTCCGCTAACGATCAGTATCAGGCCGCGCTGCAGATAAGGCCCGACGACCCACAGGCGCTCGCAGGCCTCGCGCTTCTGTCGATGAACCAAGAAGAGTGGCGCACTGCCGAGGGCTACTGGCGCAAGATCATCGGCATCCTCCAAGAGAACCAGTATGCGGCGGTCGATCAGCGCCTCGAGAAGGCC
>JAHIQC010000114.1 GCA_018902765.1 Actinomycetota bacterium
AGATCCACGAACTTCGCGAGAAGCCCAGGGTCTCCCGTGAAGCAATGGATCACGCACCCGGCATCGGGGACTCCGACTTCATTGAGTATCTCAAGTCCCTCTTCGTGCGCTTCCCGCAGATGGATGATCGCAGGCAAGTGACAGCGCTGAGCCGCGGCTAGCTGCACGCGAAACGCGCGACGCTGGACGATGCGCGGCGAGTGGTCGTAATGGAAGTCCAAGCCGATCTCCCCTATGCCCACAACCCGCGGGTCCTGGGAGAATTCCAGCATCCGTTCCTCGGTGTGCTTATCGAAGTCCTTGGCGTTGTGCGGGTGCGCGCCCAGGATGATGCGCACATCGGGTACGCGGATGTCGGGAAGCTCCCACTGTGTGAGGCGCTCGTGTGCCTCAGCGATCCATGCATCCAAGTTATCGAAGGTGCCCTCGGGCGTTTCGGTCGCGTCGGCGACCGTGACGATGAAGCCGACGCCCGCCATGGCGGCGCGCTCGATCGCCCCGGCCGGGTCATCGAGCATGTCGAGGTGAGCGTGCGTATCGGCGACAAGCGCACCGAGGCGCGGCAGTTCTGTCGGCCTTTTGGGCATGAGCCCCCCAGTCCTTCTGTGTGACCCGCGACTACTCTTCTTCGTAGATTCGCGGAAAGAGCGGATCTCCCTTGGTTACTGCATTACCCGAAGGCAGTCCGCCCCACGCGGCTTGTGCGCAGATGTCCGTGACGTCGCGGATATCCCCCAAGGCCAATCGACGCCACACCTCTGCACTGGTCTCAGGCATCACCGGGGCTGTGAACAGCGCGGCGATGCGAACCGCCTCAAGCACATTGTAGATGACGGTCCGAAGACGCGGCAGAGTCTCCTCGGTCTTGGCGAGGTTCCAAGGAGCCTCGTTTTCGATGTAGCGGTTTGCTTCTTTGATGAGATCCCACGCAGCCTCGAGAGCGGCGACATACTCGAGGCGCGACATCGCGTCCTCATACTTCTCGGGCAGTGCGTCCGCGATCGATCGCAGCGTGCTGTCGGCGTCGGTCACCTCGGCATCCGGGGGCTCGGGCACCACGCCTTCGAAGTACTTGCCGACCATGTTGAACAGACGCGAGCACAGGTTGCCCCAGTCGTTGGCCAGATCGCCGTTGTAGCGCTGAACCATCGACTCCATTGAGACCGACCCGTCATGGCCGAACTGCACGTCGCGCATGAAGTAGTAACGATAGGCGTCGACACCGAACCGCTCGACCAAAGATGCGGGTGTCACTGCATTGCCCTTGGACTTGCTCATCTTCTCGCCTTTGGTGAGCAAGAATCCGTGAGCAAAGACCGTCTCGGGCAGCTCCACGCCCGCAGCCATGAGCATTGCGGGCCATATCACGCAGTGGAACCGAATGATGTCCTTGCCGACGAAATGCACGTTCGCGGGCCAGTGGCGCTCGAAAAGTGCAGCCGACTCAGGGTCTTCGGCTCCATAGCCCACAGCGGTGATGTAGTTGAGCAGAGCATCGATCCACACGTAGGTCACGTGGTTCTCAGCGAAGGGCAAAGCGACGCCCCAGGTGAAGCTCGTACGGGAGATGGAAAGATCCCTCAGTCCCCCCTCGACGAAACTCACGACCTCGTTGCGACGTGTATGCGGCTGTATGAAGGGGCGACCTTCGGCCTCGCGAGCCGCGTAGAAATCGAGAAGCGGCTGCGCGAACTCGGAGAGCTTGAAGAACCAATTCTCCTCGGACAGGAACTCGACGTCGCGCCCACACTCAGGGCACTTGCCGTCGACAAGCTGGTCTTCGGACCAGTAGGTCTCATCGGGGACGCAGTACCAGCCGTCGTAGCCACCTTTGTACAGGTAGCCAGCGTCATGAAGCTTGGTCCAAAACGCTTGGACTCCTCGCTTGTGGCGCTCCTCGGTTGTGCGGATGAAGTCGTCGTTGGAGATGTCGAGCATCTCCCATGCCTCGAGGAACTTGGGAGCCACAGAATCGACCCACTCCTGTGGAGTCGTGCCGTTCTCCTCGGCGGCTTGGGCTACTTTTTGCCCGTGCTCGTCGAGGCCGGTGAGGAAGAACACGTCGTAACCGGCCATACGGCGGTAGCGCGCGAGCGCGTCGGCGGCGATGGTCGTGTACGCCGTGCCGAGGTGCGGCACCGAGTTCACGTAGTAGATCGGTGTTGTAAGGTAGAACGAACCCTTGCTCATATGTTAGGAAACTCCAATGCTTGGGGATTCTTGGAAGAGACTCGGAACAATCCCGTGCAGATGATACCGCTTTCGCGTAATCGGAGTGCACCGAAGCTTCAGCAATCGGGAAGGAAGCGCCATGAATGACACAGGAATAGTACGTCGCGTCGACGATCTCGGCAGGATCGTCATCCCGATGGAGCTGCGCCGCACACTGGGCATCAACGTGCGCGACCCGCTCGCGATCTTCGTGGACGGAGAGCGTATCATTCTGCAGAAGCACCATGATGTATGCTCTATCTGCGGAAGTCCGAAGGACATCGCTCAGGTCAAAGAGCGTCCCGTGTGTGCGGATTGCATCAGCACCATCAAGAAAGCCAAGTAGCAAGAAACAACGCTTCGAACAGAAGCTGTGTGGTTTTCCCCTTGGAGAGGGTGGTTACGGCCGCGATGGCGTCAGTCGTCGCGGCCGTAAACTGTCTTGGGGCCATGCACTGAGGCGTACACATCGTTGCGAGGTACCCCTGAGCGTTCGGAGACCTGCTTGATGGCATCTTTGCGAGTGCATCCCGTAGCCACGATCGCTTCGACCTCGCCGCGCAACTCCTCGGCATCGAACTGAAGCTCGTGGGGCACGGGCGGGCCGATGAGCAGCACCGCCTCGCCCTTGAGCACGCGGCCGGCCACAAGCTCGGCCAGCTCGGCCACCGGACCGCGCATGACCTCCTCGTGCAGCTTCGTGAGTTCGCGGGCCACGGCGGCCGTGCGGTCGGGCAGTACCGCCGCGACCGCGGACAGCGCCGCAGCCATGCGCTTAGGAGACTCGAAGAACACGAGCGTCGCATCGAGATCGGCGAGCTTCTCGAGGACCGCCTTTCGCTCCCCTGCCTTGCGCGGGAAGAAGCCGCCAAAGTACAACGGCTGCATCGGCAGGCCGCTCGCGGTGACTGCCGCCAGCAGCGCTGAAGCGCCTGGGAGCGCCTCGATGGGCACTCCGGCCTCGACGCATGCCGCGACCAATTGCGCGCCCGGATCGCTCACGCCGGGCGTACCGGCGTCCGAAACGAGCGCGATGAGCTCACCTGCGAGCATGCGCTCCACGAGAACCGGCGTGCGCTGAGCTGCGGTGTGCTCGTCGAAACGTTCCATCCGAGTCTGGATGTCGTAGCGCGCCAGTAGCTTGGACGTGACACGAGTGTCCTCGGCGGCGATGGTGTCGGCCTCGCGCAACGCATCGAGCACGCGAAACGTCACGTCGCCCAAGTTGCCGATGGGCGTGGCGCACACGAGCAGTCTTCCGGTATCGGGCATCAGCCGAGGCCCGCAGGCGGCGGAGGCGGAGGCATCACGGCCACCGGCGCGACATCGACCGCAGGAGCTGCGACGGGCTCATCCCCGGCGTCCATGCCGGTCAGGCCCCGGTAGAACACGGTCCATATCGCCGAGGAGAACGTGCCAAACACGGCTCCTGGGATGAGAAGTGCCAGGAACATGAGGAATCCGATGCCCATGGCCAGCGGCCACAGACCCCCGACCGACGCAATTCCGATGACGAGACCGAAGATGCCGCCGATGATGCTGACGGCGAGACCATATGCCAAACCGACCGCCACGGTGAGCAGCCACATGACGAACAGGTCCTTGAAGCGCGTGCGCAGGTCGGTCCATGCCATCGACAACGAGCGCCCGGCGGGCTCAAGGCCCAAGACGACATGGCGGGTCGCGATCATCTCAAGCAGGTTCACGACAAAGCCGACTCCGACGATCACGATGAACGCAATCATCGAGCCTCCGCAAAGCGAGAAGATGCCGACGGTGGGGTCTTCGCCTGAAACCAGCGCGATGAACAACGGTGCGAGCGTGAAGCCGAGAATCACGAGCACGATGATCGTGAACGGGAAGTACAGGACCAGGTCGATGAGGAAGATGCGTATCCAGTGACGGAAGCCGGCGGCCCAGCCGTCGGCGGCACGCACGGGACGGTTCTCCTCGGCCTCATTGACGAGATGAATCAGACCACCACGAGCCGCGACGCCCACGATCCACAGCGCGAGAAGCACAATCGCACCTACAGCGGCCACCACGATGATGAGGGGCAGGTAGGGCTGCAGACCCTCGATGCCTCGCTCGGCCCAGGA
>JAHIQC010000115.1 GCA_018902765.1 Actinomycetota bacterium
CTTTGTGACTCCCATGGCTTGGATGTTCTTGTTGGTGACGTTCGTCTCGGTGTCGTTGATCACGCGCTACGTGTCGCTTGGCTCGATTAGCGCAGCGATACTGTATCCGGTTCTGGTGACCGCGTTCTACAGAGATCGCCCGGCCGTGATCGTTGCCGGCTTCGTGATCGCGGCTGTCGTCTTGTGGCGTCATCGCACGAACATGGTTCGCCTGTATCGTGGGGAAGAATCAAAGATACGGTTCAAGAAACCTTCGTCTCCCAAGGAGGACTCGTAGCCATGCGTATAGCTGTGATCGGTGCAGGTTCTTGGGGAACTGCGGTCTCGTGGCTCCTCGGCGGAAAAGGGCACGATGTGGGCCTTTGGGCCAGGGAACCCGAGATCGCCGAGGGCATCAATGCTGATCATCGCAACCCCATCTACCTCAAAGATGTCGTACTTCCTGAGTGCGTGACCGCCTCGCATGACATAGAAGCGGCCCTTTCCGGTGCTGAGGCCGTTGTCATGGTCACGCCGAGCATGGGCGTGCGCACGACCGCCGAATCCATGCGTCCGCATCTGGGCTCCGAGATCCCCGTGCTTATCCTGTCAAAGGGCGTGGAGAACGGCACCTCGATGCTCATGACCGAGGTACTGACCGACGTGCTCGGAAGTCGTGAGAGGATCGCGGGTCTTTCAGGCCCCAACCATGCCGAGGAAGTGAGCAAGGGAGTCCCCTCGGCCACGGTGGTTGCTGCCTATGAGGAGCGAGTGGGCCGCTTGTTCCAAGACGCCTTCATGACGCGCTCCTTTCGTGTGTACACCAATCCGGACGTCGTTGGCGTTGAGCTGTGCGGCGCCGCCAAGAACGTGATAGCAGTCGCCGCGGGTATGTCGGATGGTCTTGGCTACGGAGACAACACCAAGGCGACTCTCATGACTCGCGGTTTGGCCGAGATGGCGCGTCTGGGCAGTCACCTGGGCGCGAACCCCCTGACCTACATGGGTCTTGCCGGAGTCGGCGACCTTATCGCGACCTGCACTTCCAAGCACAGCCGCAACAGGGGCCTTGGCGAGCATGTCGCGCATGGCGGATCTGTGGCGAGCTTCGAGGCTGAGACTCACATGGTTGCCGAGGGTGCGTTCAGCTGCATTTCGGTCCACGAACTTGGCAAGCGCGAGGGCGTTGAGCTGCCGATCACTCACCAGGTGCGTTCGATCCTGCACGAGGGCGCACCGCTCTCCGATGCGACCGAGGCCCTCATGGGCCGCGAGGCGCGCGACGAATGGCACGGCATGGGGCTCGTCGAGGACTAACCACGCGTCTGGGACTGCTGTGCGATACTCTGTCTGTGACGTGTAAACAATTCCGGGGAGTCCCAATGTCGGACCGCATTTTGATGGCGCCGTCGATTCTGTCGGCGGATTTTGCCAATCTTGGCAACGACGTGCGCATGATCGCTGAAGGCGGGGCTGATTTCATCCACGTTGACGTGATGGATGGCCACTTCGTGCCCAACCTCACCATCGGTCCACCGATCATCAAGGCGCTCAAACGAGTGACGGATACGCCGCTTGATGTGCACCTCATGATCGACAACGCCGACTGGAGTGTGCAGTGGTATCTCGATGCAGGCGCCGATTGGGTGACCGTGCACGCTGAGGCATGTGATCACCTCCATCGCGTACTGCAATCCATCCGTGCCGCAGGTGCCAAGGCGGGCGTCTCACTCAATCCCGGTACGCCGATCGATACCATCAAGGACGTTTTGGGCCTTGTGGATATGGTGCTGCTCATGAGCGTCAATCCCGGATTTGGCGGACAGGCGTTCATTCCGCACATAGTGGACAAGACAAGAGATCTGGCAGCCATGTGCGAGACGGCGGGGGTATCCCCACTCATTCAGATTGATGGCGGTATCGACACAAACACCGCACCACTGGTCGCTCAGGCAGGCGCTCGCTGCCTCGTGGCCGGTAGCGCGGTATTCTGTGCGCAAGACCCGGTCGGGGCGATGAACGCTATTCGGGCGGCAGGGGAGAGCGCGATCTGACTTAGAAGGCCTTCGATGATCCTGTTGGACTGAGGGTTGCCATCTCGATGTCGAAGGGGTATATAGGTGTTTATCGGTCGCATATAGAGGACAAAAGGCGGGCTTTGGCGATGAGCGGGCGACGACGAGCAACGACGAGAGGCGTATTGCTGCTGTTCGCCTGCATCGTGTTCGTCGTTGGCTCCGTGTCTGTGTTTGGGTTCTTAAGGGCCGAGCTTCGCCGTGACGCGCTGCACGACGCCGCAATCAATGCCGATCTCCTCATCGCTCGCAATCTGGCGACCCACGAGTACTTCACTGCGGAACTGAAGCCAGAAGTATTCGCAGACCTAGAAGGACGGCTCGATTCCGAAGTATTCGCGCCCGAGTGGATGTCCTCCACATATGCGGTGCGCGAGATGATGCGCCGCACGGATCCATTTCTTGGCGAGTACTCCTATAAAGAAGCGGCGATAGACGCGCGCAGTCCTCAAAACGAGGCCGACGAGTTCGAGAAGGCGTTTCTCGAGCGCCTTGCTGCAAATCCGAAGTTGCAGAAAGACTCAGGCGTTCGCATTGTCGACGGCCTACCGATGTTCTATTTGATGCGCCTCGGCGAGATGGTCGCCGAAGAGTGCCTCCAGTGCCACAGCACGCCCGACCAAGCCCCGGTGGGACTGGTGGAGATCTATGGACCGACTCGAAGTTTCGGTCGCTCGGTTGGAGAGGTGGCCTCAGCGCTCTCGGTTGAGGTGCCTTTGGGCTTGGCGTACAGGCGGGCAGACGACCTGGTTATCAAGCTGTTCGTAATCCTGGTTGGCGTCTACCTGATTCTCCTTGCCGCTCTGTTTGTGTTTGTGAGCAGGTACTTGATCCATCCGCTTGCAATGGCACAAGATGCCGCTATCGACATCGTCGAGCATAGACGTCCTCTTCGCGCGGGTGTGCCCGCAGCCGGAACCAGTGAAGTCCACTCGATGGCCACCGCGTTCAATAGCCTTGCCGATGATCTCGCCACACGTGTGGAGGAACTGGAGAAGGCCAATGCGGAGGTCGTCGATGCGAACAATGCAAAGGACCGCTTCTTAGCGAACCTCAGCCACGAGCTGCGAACACCGCTGAACTCCGTGATTGGCTTCGCCGGCGTGTTGGGGCAAGGGCTTGCCGGCCCCGTCAATCCCGAGCAGGTCCGTCAGCTCGATATGATATCCACATCCGGGCGCCACCTGCTTGAGCTACTACAAGAGATCCTCGACTTCACCAAGCTGCGCTCAGGCACCGCTGGGGTCGAAGTCAAAGAATTTGATCCGCGCAATGCGGTATCTCGGGTATGCGATGCGCTACGCGTTGAGGCAGCGCGCAAGCAGATCGAGTTGGTGTACGACGCTGACGCTGGCGAGTGCAGTGCCAAGACCGATCGTCTCAAGTTCGAGCAGATACTGCTAAACCTCGTGGGCAACGCTATCAAGTTCACGGATGTAGGGGGCGTGGGTGTGTACCTGACTCACGAGGGCGCCGAAATTGTGGTGCGCGTGAAGGATTCTGGTCCCGGTGTGCCTGCCGAGGACCTGCTTCGAGTCTTTGACGAGTTCTATCAGGCCGGCACCTCGGCTTCGCTGAAGCCCACAGGCACTGGTCTGGGCCTGCCCATCTCACGCTCACTCGCGCAGCTTCTCGGCGGAGACGTGAGCATTGAGAGCACGGGACCGGAAGGCAGCGTCTTTATGCTGCGGATCCCGTGCGAATACGACGACAGCCAGGCATACCAGTAGGCCGAGGCGTTCCTCGGCGAAGCTCGGGCTGGTTGCGCGCGGTGCTTCGGGGGAAGGAGCTAGGGCATGGACGCTGAAACGAAACCACGCAAAGGCACATGGCGTAGAGTTGCCGCCACTGTTGCCGCGGTCATTGTGTTGGTCTTGGCCGTCGCGCTGCTCCTTGTGCTCACGGGGATCACCGCCGAGCCCGAGACGCTGATAGAGGGCGTGGTTCGGGCAGTTATCGGCCGCTAGACGCATCGCAAGCCCGACTCACACGAAGGACGTTTGTAGGCGCCTCTCCGGATCTGCGCGGCATGCTCAATCGCCAGCGTAGAACTCTAATAGGCGTCGCATCGAAAGATGCGCATCCAGGTATTCGTAGCGTCGGATCCGGGACCCAAGAGGATCCGTGGGTTCTCAAGACCCCCAGTTTGACCTCGGATTACCTAATGTATCGTGATGAGACGGGCGATCCGCCCAAGATCGTGTGCGTTGTCGGCAAGACCACCTTGGGCTACCAGCTGCGGGCGATTGAGGACCTTCACGCCAAGCTCAAGGAGCACGGTGACTGGATGCCTCTAGGTAGCGCTGATGAGCAGAAGCCCGCCAAGGAGGGGACCGTCGAGGCATGGGGACGCTCGACCGAGAATCCAGTCGGAGGCTGGTAT
Organism: Actinomycetota bacterium; assembly: GCA_018902765.1. Lineage (GTDB taxonomy): Bacteria > Actinomycetota > Coriobacteriia > Anaerosomatales > JAHIQC01 > JAHIQC01. The sequence goes on from JAHIQC010000115.1 coordinate 4,438, forward strand.
GGGACCAAGAAGGGACTACGCGGCCGCTTTGGCATGTACATGCCGCCACTTCTCGAGGCTTTGGGACTGGCCGAGGTCGAGCACAACGCTCGCAACAATCGGATGCGAGCTATCTAGTTGAACGGTCCATATAGGTTGTTGACAGGTGAGGACCCCTTCCTGTCGGCTGTTGGTTGTCTACGCCACAGCCGAAGAGAGGGATCCTCATGCAACATCCTAACGCCCGTTTGTCCGTGTACCAGCGTCATCTGATCGTCGA
>JAHIQC010000116.1 GCA_018902765.1 Actinomycetota bacterium
AAGCCCTTGGTGTAGTCGAACTTCTCAACGGCACGAATAAGCCCGAGATTGCCCTCCTGAATGAGATCCAAGAACAGCATGCCACGACCTACGTACCTCTTGGCGATAGAGACCACGAGTCTCAGGTTGGCCTCTACGAGCTGCTGCTTGGCATCTATGCCGACGGCTTCGATGCGGCTCACGCGGCGGCGCTCGGAGCGGTCCATGTTGACCCCGCGGTTCTCGGCTTCCTCAAGGCGATCGGTCGCCTCGAGTCCGGCCTCGATCTTCATGGCCAGGTCGATCTCCTGCGCGGCTGTCAGAAGCGGAACTTTGCCGATCTCCTTCAAGTACATCCGGACCGGATCTCCGGTCAAAGGAGCGAGTGCTGCGGCATCAGAGCGCTTCTTGGACTTCTTCTTGGTGGCCTTGGCAGGCTTGGGCAGCGGGATGGCGATGTGTTCCTTCTCGGAGCCCGCGAGGTTCTCGGTGATGTCTTCGTCGGCCACGTCATCGGTCGCGACGTTATCAGTGCCGGGTGTGACCGGCTCATCAACGATCTCAATCCCAGCATCACGGAAGGACGCGTAGATCACATCGACCTGATCTTCGGAAAGATCCATGTCACTTATGGCGGACTGGATCTCCTCGTCGGTCAGATTGCCCTTCTTCTTGCCCATCTTGGCGAGCGTCGTGACCTCAGGCAGACCGAGCTCAGCGGACTTGTCCTTGGACTTAGTCGCTGCAGCGGGCTTCTTGGCCTTGGCGGCCTTGGGCTCTACCTTGGCGGCCTTGGGGCTCACGGGCGTCTTCTTCACGGACTCAGGCTTGGCAGCCACTCTATCCCCACACTTTCTGGTCATCTGTTCCGGCCTCACCGCGACGCACTCTGTCGACCTGCATCGTGAGTGAGGATATCTCTATGAATAGTTCGTCATACGCGACGCGATCCTTAACAGGATCAAGTGATCGCATTTTTGCCTTACCCTCGATGATTTGACGCTCGAGAGCGAATTCCTTTAGTTTGCTTAACAGCTCGTTCGCTGAAACACGGACACTCACGTCGTCAGGAAGCCCGATAAGCTCGGCCGAAAGCAACGAGGCAGCTTCGGGATCGTGTAACGTGAGACTCGCTAGGATATCAGAACCCGGCGCATCGCCCGCATTCAGAACAACACCAAGAAGCGCCACGGATCGCGCGTCTTGGAGCAGACCCGTTTCAAGCAATTTCCATGCCCCTTCCCGCAATTCGGGATATGAGGCCACCAAACCCACCAAAGAACGCTCGGCACGCGCCTTGGGACTATCGGAAGTCGGAAGCGGCACGAGGGAGCCCTGAGGACCCGCTGCGTCAGGCGCATCATCGCCCGCAAGGAACGCTGGACGGGCCGTGGATATCGCGCGGCTGACGGTCTCGTAATCCGTAAGCAGCCGGTCGGCCACGCGATTGGTGTAATCCTGCGCCAGGAGTGATCCCTTGATTGTCGCCAGTATGGAGGCGGCATCTCCCAAAGCCCCGGCTCGCCCCTCGGGCGTCGAGACATCGTGCCTAGCCATCCGACGATCCAACACGAATTGCATGAGCGGCACAGACGCCTCAAGGACCGCCAACATCGCATCGGCTCCGCCAGCGGCCACGTAGTCCGCGGGGTCCTTGCCCTCGGGAATCACGGCGACTCGCAGATCGATCGCAGTAGCTCCCGCTGGCGCTATCGCCACATCGATGAACTCCGCAGCCCGCTCCGCTGCACGCAAACCAGCTTCGTCAGCGTCAAACAGGTAGATCACCTTAGAAGTGAACCTGCCGAGGAGCTTGACGTGTTTGCGTGTGAGCGCGGTTCCCAGCGTCGCCACAACATTGCGGATGCCCGCTTCGTGAAGCGCGATCACATCCGTGTAGCCCTCGACGACCACGGCGCCCTTGGCCTTGATGATCTCGTTCTTGGCGATATCGATCGCGTAGAGGTTCTGGGACTTGTGAAACACGGGCGTCTCACCGGTGTTCAGGTATTTGGGCTCCCCCGCTCCGAGCACGCGACCGCCGAAACCGACGCCTCGTCCAGAGATGTCATGTATCGGGAACATGATGCGCTCGTAGAAGCGATCACGGATCCGCCCGTCATCGGCACGAAGGCCAAGGTTGGCGTCCACGATCTCCTCGGCGGTGAAACCGGCAGTTTTCAGGTGCTGCGCGAGCTGACTGCGACCCGGCGACCATCCGATCTGCCACCGTTTCGCCACATCGATCCCGAAGCCACGCTTCTTGAGATACTCACGAGCGTTCGATGCGCCCTCATCATGCGATGAGACTAGGTGTTTGTGGTAGAACTCGGCAGCCTCGTCGTGCGCGGCCATGATGCGGTCCTTGTGGTTGCGCGAAGGTCCCGCCTCGCCGGTCTCGACGATCTCGATACGCGCACGCTCGGCCAACAGGCGCACAGCGTCGGGGAACTCGAGGTTCTCGCGCTTCATCAGATACCCGAACGCGTCGCCACCGGCGCCGCATCCGAAGCAGTGCCAAAGCCCGTTTCCAGGATCGATCTTGAAGCTCGCGGTTTTTTCGCCATGGAAGGGGCAGCAACCCCAAAACAGGCGGCCCTTTTGCTTGAGCAGGACCGAATCTGAGATAAGGGCGACCACGTCTGTCGCGTCTCGTACGCGTTGAATGTCCTCGTCTGAAATGCGAGCCACGGTTGCCCTCCTCCCCTCGTCGTGTACCCCTAATCAGGGTATCTCAGCGGTAAAACTCCAACTGAGCAGATAACGACGATGCTCCCGGAGCGGCACGAGGGCCGTTTCCGGGAGCAGTCGCCGATCGAACGCGGAGCGCTTGCGCGCCCCGAGGATTACGCGCCGTGCAGTGCCACGAACAGCGGCACGAATACCAAGCTCACGATGGTCATAAGCTTGATGAGGATGTTCATGG
>JAHIQC010000117.1 GCA_018902765.1 Actinomycetota bacterium
CCCCGGAATCGTCGGCGCCTCGTACTGCATGCCGGACGGCCACCTTGGGTACGGCTTCCCGATCGGCGGAATGGCCGCCTTCGATACGGAGCACGGGATCATCTCGCCCGGCGGGATCGGTTTCATCCGCACCGACGCGACCAAGTCAGTCCCGGCCAAATCGGCATCGACCGGTGTTCAGCGTCGCGCTTGGCTTGCAGGCCGCGCCACGCCGAAGTCGAACCCACACGACTCATCCACTTCGAAGAAGTAGCCTGCACTCAGAGATAGAAAGCCACTCTGACCAGCATTTTTTATTCCCCGATAATGTTCCTTATGTCAAGTAGACGTTTCTCCGACCGCAGAAGCGGCCGAAAACGGCAGCACGGCCTATGATCTGAGACCCTGTCGACGAGCGCTGGCCGCTATGTCTTGTGCCACCTCGTTCTCGGGCCGCCGAGGCGTACCGTACCGCTCGAAGCGAGGGACTGTGACGGATGCTCGCACTAAAGTCGGAGCAACTTTAGAAAGCGCGGATCCCGATGTCATTCCAGTCCCCAGTCACCGTGGAGCACGTTCTCTCTGAGATCAATACCGGCAAATACCTGCTGCCGGCGATCCAGAGGGAGTTCGTTTGGGATCCCAACCAGATTCTCGCCCTTGTCGACAGCCTCATGCGTGGTTACCCGATCGGGTCCTTCCTCCTCTGGGAAGTGAAGCCAGAGAGCACGAAGACCTTCACGTTCTACAACTTCATCACGAATTTTCATGAGAAGGACGCGCCCTACGCGACTACGGCTACTGTTCCCGCCGGGCGAGGGCTGACGGCAGTTCTAGACGGCCAACAGCGCCTGACGTCACTCAATGTCGCCTTCTACGGCTCTCACTCGCAGAAGAAGAAGGGTGCCTGGTCAACCAACCTCAGCGCCTACCCGAAGAGGCGCGTGTACCTGAATCTCGCCGACGACGTTGAGCGCGAAGAACTCGGGCTCCGCTACGACCTACGCTTTCTGACGGATCAGGAGTCAGCACGCCAGGACGGCGAACCAGACCGCTGGTTCCTTCTACACGACGTCTTCCTGCTTGCAGACTCCGGCCCAGTGATCATGGCGGAGCTCACCAAACGGGGTGTCGATTTGAATGTCGGGTTCGAGCGCCTCTACCGCCTCTACGACGCCGTCAGAGTGGTAAAGCCGATCAACTGGTACCTCGAGCAAGACCAAGACTCGGACAAGGTGCTCGACATCTTCGTTCGAGTCAACAGCGGCGGAACGACCCTCTCGCAATCGGACTTGCTCCTGTCTATGGCGACGAACCAGTGGGAGCATCTCGACGCGCGCGAAGAGGTGCGTCGAGTGGTGCAGGAACTCAACGATGGTGGTTCTCGCGAGTTCAGGTTCTCGAAAGACGTTGTACTGAAGTCGGCCCTCATGGTGGCCGGGGTCAACCTGCAGTTCAGAGTGTCCAACTTCACGCGCGACAACATGGCCAAGGTCGAGGCGTCATGGGAGCAGTCGAAGCAATCCCTCATCGCAGCGGCAACACTGCTCGGCCGTTTCGGGTACCACGCCCGCACGCTCACCGCCGACAGCGTTCTGCTGCCCCTGACCTACTTCTTCTCGCGACTCGAGAAGCCTCAGGCGTTCCTCGAATCGACCTCGTTCGTGTCAGAACGTGATGAGTTGCGCGCTTGGGTGGCGCGATCGCTCCTCAAGCCCGGCATCTGGGGCTCCGGTCTCGACACTCTGCTCGCACGCCTGCGTACTGCAATCGACGAGAATCCGGGCGCCCGTTTCCCGGTGGACGCGATCGAGCGCGAACTCACGAGTCTCGGAAAGTCGTTGGTCTTCCAAGACGCCGAGCTCGACGACGTTCTCGCGTTGCGATATTCGGGACCGCGCACCTTCGCCGCTCTCTCTTTGCTTTATCCAGGTCTCGATTTCTCTCAGACGTTCCATGAGGATCATGTCTTCCCACGCTCGCGATTCACCCGGGCGAAGCTCGCGGCCGCAGGCGTCGACGCTTCGCACACGGAACGCTATGCCGAGTACGTTGACCAGCTGCCAAACCTTCAGTTGCTCCAGGACACGGCCAATATCGAGAAGCAGGCCACTCTGCCGGCCGAGTGGATCGAGCGCCGCTACCCAGAACCGGAGGCTCGCGCACACTATCTGCACAGCAACGACCTGGCAGACCTCGACCTTGACTTCGGCTCGTTCATCGAGGTGTTCGAGGCCAGGCGAAATCGGATGCGCGCGCGCCTGGCCACTGTGCTTCGGACAGAGACAAACCACCGCTCCCCCGCCGTAGAGTAGCGTCGGCCCGACGGCGTTCGGGGCGACCCTCTAGATAGAGCGCCGCCATGCGCGAGCTTCATCTGCCATTTGCTGTCGTGCAGCAGTCAGACGAGGGTCCTTTCGGGGGTTATCGCGGATGTTGATGGGTGGGGTCCATCGCTGAATCAACGCGACCTCGACCCGCCCGAGTTCGTGGAGAGTCAGGTCCGCGGGCATTGGCCACACACTTAGTTGGAGTTCCCGATGCATCCACGTCGTGAGGCGTTGTTCCGCGTCGACATCAAGCTCGTAGTTCGTGAAGTCCGCCTTCGAAAAGGCGACCTTCTTCTCGTGACCTCGCGGTCTCCCAGAGAGCTGCAGGGGCGTTCGAAGTAAAGACGCAAATGAGCGTCGCACGGTTGAGTTTCCTGTACGCGCGGGCTTTTTGGGGTTGCTGGCGAAATGCCCCTCGAGCTCGCGGGTAACCAAGCTGCCTTCGGACTTTCCCACGTATAACGGGACTCCGGCACTGCTCGCCAAACCCAACTCTTCCCAGGTCACGGGAGCGGCGTGAATCGCGTACAGACCAGGTACCGAGGCCACGTGCTGCGGTGCCTCGCGGATGCCCCAACCGAGTTCGGCTAGTGCTGCTGACGCGTTCCCAATAACCTCTTCGCGGTTGGTCACAGACTGCCGCCGGCAGTGATCGTCGCGCTGGAAGGAGGCTTGGGCAGGTTCCAGATCCGGTCGAACTCGTCAGCAACTAGCGGCCAGACCAGCCGGATGCCGTCCTCAACTGTGTCTATTTCAGCGGCCATCGGGCCAAAGACGATGAAGTCGTGAGGGATGACTCTGCCTGCACGATCTTTTCGGTCCAATGGGTCTGCGAAGCGCAGCGCGACCTGCTTGCCGACGTGGCGGCAGAACTCCGGCTGTGCCTCGAGGCCGGAGAACACTTCGTCGTAGGCCGGCAATGGATCTGCCTCTCCCCCGTCACTGAGAAATCGGAATCCCCAGGTCTGGCCGCGGGTGAGCCAGATGAGTTTCATCGATCGCTCGTTAGGAGGATCTCTTCGGACTGGCCTTTCTCCAAGTCGGC
>JAHIQC010000118.1 GCA_018902765.1 Actinomycetota bacterium
CACCAAACGGAAGTCCTCGGCGGTTATACGCGCCTATCGCCTCGAAAGCCTTGACGAAGACGGTGCCGGTCACATCCTGGGCGTCATGCTCATCCTTGAGCCTCGCTCTGATATACGAGTACACGCGATCCGCGTAGATCTCGTAGATCGACCCGAATGCCTCTGTGTCCCCGCGCGCCGCTCGGCGCACGAACTTGTCAACCCGTTTCTCGTCGATCGCGGTCATCCGCGTCGTCTCTCCATTCGAAGTAACGCAGCCGCGTTGAGATGGGTTACGGGGCCTGCTCAGGTCTTGGGGCGATCGAGCGGAGGCATGCCGTGCGGCATCCCCTCGCCCAGGAAGTCGAAGTGCTCTCCGTAGTCCTTCATCATCTGCTCGAAAGCGCTCATCATATAGCGCCGCTTGAAGCCATCCTCAAGCTTGGCCACCTCGAGCATCTTGTTGCGATAGAAGGTCATGTAGCACTTGGCAAGCGCCCGATAGACATCATCCATGGACATCTCATAAGGCTCGATGATGGGAGTCATGAGGTTGTACTTCGAGTAATCGGTCACCCGAATCCGATCCTTCATCTCCTCATGGAGAGGAGTGAACGGCATAGGGGTGATCAAGGGGAAGACCGCAATATCGGGATTGAGCCTGACCGCCTCGGCGGCCGTTTGTTCGATAGTCTCCCATGTCTCGTTCGGGAAGCCGATCATGAACGACGCCTCGGTCATGATGTCGTGCTCCCGAAGCAAGTCGAGCGCGCGCTTGTTCATGTCCACGTCGGTGCCTTTGTTCAGGCTCTCAAGCATCGCATCCGAACTACTCTCCGCCCCCACATACACGTGGATCACGCCAGCAGCGTGGTATTTGGGAAGGATGTCCTCGTCGCGGATGATGTCCTCCACCCGAGTCTCCATGAGTAACTTGATGCCTATGTTCGCCTCGATCAGAAGATCGAGCTGCAGCTCCCACCTGTCACGATCCTTTGTGGGATACGGGTCGATGAGAGTGATGAACTCGACCTTGTACGTATCGACCAGGTGACGGATCTCATCCACGACCTTCTTTGGGTCGCGCGCGCGCCAGTCACCTCGCCAAAACAGTCTGTGCGAGCAAAAGGAGCAGCCCATCATGCAACCGCGAGTGGTCAGAATCGACGCCATCCGGCCATAGGGCTCGATGTTGTAGTGGTAGTCATCCCAATCGAGCAGATGCCATGCAGGGGTCAGCGTATCCAGATCCTCGATATGGGGACGCGTAGGCGTCACGACGATGGACTCACCATCGCGATACGCGATTCCCGCTACGGAGGGCGCAAGCCCCTTCGGCGCAGCCGAGAGCAACTCCGACAGCGTCGCCTCCGATTCGCCAATGAGTATGAAGTCGACGGGGCAATCTTCGGCTCCGAATATCTCCTCGTACATGAAGGTTGGATGCGGCCCGCCGAGTATCGTGACGATAGCCGGATCGACCTGCTTGGCGATGGCCAAGGTGCGAAGCGCAGCCGGTACCGTCGCGGTGCTCACTGCACCGGAGACCGGCAGATAGTCCAACGACAGCACGTAGTCAGGAGAGTAGTTCTCGATTTCAGAGCGCACGTCTTCGAATGTGTAGTCCTTGTTCATCGCGTCGCAGATCCTGGCTTCATGCCCGGCATCAAGCGCTGCTCCGGCGAGGTATGCCAACTGAAGTGGTGGCCACGCCCCGATGACCTGAACTCCCCAACAGTGATACGGAGGGGCGACGAAAAGCAGTTTCGACATCAAATCTCTCTCTCACGGGACAAACAGGGTCTCTTGCGATTCTACAGCGACAGCGAGCGGGTTTCGTCAACCGCCGACAGCCTAATAGACACCACTTTCGGCCGCATGCTGCGGATCGACTCCCAGCTGGCGAATCTTGATCTTGAAATCGTGGGCATTGTGCGACATCGCCATCGCATCGTCGAGTGTGATCTGACGATTCGTGTACAGCGAGATCAGCGATTGGTCGAATGTCTGCATCCCGTAGTACTCGCCCTCATCCATTGCGTCTCGGATCATATAGGTCTTGTCCGAGTCGATGATGTACTCACGGATGGTGCCGGTCATGACCAGCACTTCAACGGCCGGCACGAGGCCTCCGTTTATCGAAGGAATCAGACGCAGCGAGACGATACCCTTCAACGTCGCCGCCAGCATCAGGCGAACCTGCTTCTGCTGATATGGCGGGAAGAAGTCGATGATTCGAGTGATGGTCTCGGTGGCATCGATCGTGTGGAGTGTCGAGAACACGAGGTTGCCGATCTCGGCGGCAGTCAGCGCCGCAGACACCGTCTCATGGTCTCGCATCTCGCCGATCAGAATGACGTCGGGATCCTGACGCACCACGTGCCTCAAGGCATCCGCATAGCTCTCAGTGTCGATACCTATCTCGCGCTGATTGACGATGCACTTCTTATCCTTGTGAAGCACCTCGATTGGATCCTCGATCGTCACGATGTGGCCATCGCGTGTGCTGTTGATGTGATCGATCATCGCCGCGAGCGTGGTCGTCTTTCCCGAACCTGCGGTGCCGGTCACGAGCACGAGGCCGCGCGGCTCATCGGCAAGCCTGCGGATAACTTGAGGGAGCCCTAGGTCCTCAATGCTGGCCCGCTCGGTCGCAACCCGCCGAAGCGTCATTCCAACGCTGCCGCGCTGATGAAAGACGTTGACACGGAATCTACCGACCCCGGACAAGGAGTAGGCGAAATCGATCTCGCGATGATTCTCGAAGGAAGTGGCCTGACGGTCGTCCATCATTCCAGTGGCGAGCAGACGCGTCTGGTCGGCCGTGAGCGGCTGGAACTCATCACGCATGACGATCAATCGGCCGTTGAGGCGAATCGCCGGGGGACTACCGACCTTGATATGCAGGTCGGAGGAGCCTCGCTCGGTCATCATCTTGAGCAATCCGTCGATATCGGCCATCAGACCTCACTAGAGACTCGTTTAGGAAACGTACTCCTAGAAGCATACCGCACCGGAGTCACCGGGACAGGAGGATATGGCTGTGCGCTACGGCCGGCATGCTCCCGCGAAGTCACCGCGCGACACTGATGAGATCTTGACCACGTCACCCGTGCTCGGCGCATGGATATACATGCCCCCGCCGACGTAGATACCAACGTGGTGGATCGGACTGCCGAAGAACACAAGATCGCCCGGTTGGAGGTCCGATTTCGAGACCCGCTGTCCCGCGTTGATCTGTGCGCGCGAAGAGTGGGGCAGCGAGACGCCGACCTGGC
>JAHIQC010000119.1 GCA_018902765.1 Actinomycetota bacterium
GACGGGTCCTACCGGCGCCGCGACCGCCACTCCGACCGCGAAGGCTGCGGGAAACCCACTCATCGCGCTGCGGCCCCCGGGGCACTGAGAAGCGGAACGATCACGCTCTCCTTGACGGTCGACAGAACCACTGTGGTCCGTGTGCGCGCGACACCAGGCAGCGACTTGAGGCCCTCGCTCACAAGATCCTCCAGACCGCGAGTCCCCGCGCAGCGGACCTTGAGCAGGTAATCGTCATCCCCTGCCACGTGATGGATCTCTGCGACCTCGTCGAGCCCCGACGCAGCCTCAAGAAACGCGTCCCGTGCCAAGCTGCCATCAAGAGTCACGGCCACGAACGCCGTCAGATCGGCACCGACCGCCACAGGATCGACGAGAGCCGCATAACCGGTAATGACCCCTTCGCGCTCCAGTCGGCGCACCCGCTCGGCCGCCGACGTCGCTGCCAGTCCGAGATCCTGTCCCAGATCGGACCAAGAGGCACGGCCGTCGAACATGAGCCGCGACAGCGCCGCGTGATCGAGTGCATCCACAGCTTTTCTCCTCCGAATACCCGCCCATTTCTACTCTTCGGCATGGATTCTAAGCTATATGATGCGCACTTGGCAACATTCGAGCACGGATATCTGTGCACGCCGAGGAATCGAAGGACACCAAGAGGCTCAGCACCGGATTCGAGTTTTGTGAGTACTCGGAAAGCGCGCTCTACTTCACGAACTTGATCATCGAGAAGGAGTCGCCGGACTTCTTGAGGCACTCGTCGTGCAGGATGTCACGCTCGCCGTGCGAGTGCTGGATATTGCCGCAGCGCTCGCACACCGACAGGTGGCATACCTTGCAGTGCCCGAGACGTACGGCGCTCGTGGCGCCGCAGTGCGGGCAGAACCTGTTCATGCCTACTTCCGACACGCGATCCGTCCCCTGGCCGGTCCGACATGGCACAGCGACAGGCCGGGATTCTTGGAACGTCTCTACGTGAGAGTCGTCCCGACCGCTTGCGCTACTGGCCTTAGTTCGTTAACCAGTGACCTTAAACCTTCTAAATCGAGTGATTGAGGTCCGTCGCACAAAGCTTCGCGCGGATTCGGATGCACCTCGACCATGATGCCGTCCGCTCCGACAGCAACGGCGGCTCTGGACAACGCAGGTACGAGGTCCGAACGGCCTGCCGGATGCGATACATCCACGATGATCGGAAGCAGCGAGAGCGACTTGACCACCGGCACGGCCGTGATGTCGAGCGTGAAGCGATACGCGGTCTCGAAGGTGCGGATACCGCGCTCGCACAAGATGACGTTGTCATTGCCGTTCATGGTGATGTAGTTGCTGGCCTGCAGCCACTCTTCGATGGTCGATGCCATCCCGCGCTTGAACACCACGGGCTTCCTCGAGTCAGCCGTGACCTCGCCGACCTTGCGCAGCAGGCTGAAGTTTGCCATGTTGCGCGTGCCGATCTGCAGGATGTCGACGTACGACGCGATCTTCTCGGCGTGCGCGGAGTCGGTCACTTCGGTGACAACGAGCAAGCCGTACTCATCGGCCGCCTCGCGCAAAAGCTCGAGCCCCTTCTCCTCGAGGCCCTGGAACGAGAACGGCGAAGTGCGCGGCTTGTACGCCCCTCCGCGCATGACTTTGATGCCGAGCTCGGACAGGCACGCGGCGACTTCACGCATCTGCTCACGGCTCTCGACCGAGCATGGGCCGGCGATGATCGTCATCCCGCCATCGCGCGTCACGGCACCAACGGCGCTCGAAACCTCGGCAGCCATCAGCCTCTCAGCTCCTTCATGACATGAAGGATGGCTTCGTAGATCTCGCGCAGGTTCTCGGAGTACAGCGGCCCTCCGTTGCACTTGGCAAGGTTGGTGAAGATCTCCTCCTCGCGCTTGGGGTCGTACAGCCCCCAGTGCACCGCGGGCTTGAGCCCTCGAATCGCGAGCGACTCAGCAGCACGCGCGTTGAGTAGCTTCACGAGCTGACAGTCGATCTCGTCTATACGATCTCGATGCTCGCCGATCTTGTCCTGGGCTTCAGAGGAAGGCTGGTCGGTCATCGGGGGCCCCCTTGTATAGTCGGACGTCCATCACATCGTGCGATGTGCGGGTATTGTACGCGAAGATGCCGGCGCAGACACACGAATCTGCCTTCAGCGAACTCTGCTCTACTGAATGTCAGACATTCTGATATACTGACATGACGATTTGGGAGGTAGTGCTATGACCGAGTACATCAGGATGGGCAAGCGTGGCACCATGGTCGTTCCCGCAGATCTGCGACGTGCTTATGGTCTTGATGAAGGCGAGATGCTCGTCATGGAAGAAGTTGCGGGTGGGCTGCTCATCAAGCCCGTCAGGGCCTACGAAGTGGAAGTCTATACTCCCGAGCGCACCGCCGAATTCATGCTCAACAACGCGGTGACCGCCGATGAGTACGATGCTGCACTGCGTGATGTGCGCAAGATGGGTCTCGATCCGGGCGCGATCCCCCATCAGCCGAGGCCGGCGTAGATGGATCGCCTGTTCCTTGATGCGAACGTGCTCGTGTCTGCAGCGCTCAAGACCGGGTCGACTCTATCTGTACTGTGGCAACTCGACGGGGTTCGAC
>JAHIQC010000120.1 GCA_018902765.1 Actinomycetota bacterium
AATGCAGACACCATCATCGTCATGGACCATGGCCGGATCATCGAGCAAGGGAACCATGAAGCCCTCATGGCAGCCGAAGGCTTCTACTGCGACCTGTACAACAGTCAGTTCGTCGACGCCTACGACGAGGCTTCATAAGCCATACACCGGGCGCGATGAGATGTCATACTGAGGCACCAGCCCCACGACGCTTTCAAACGTGGGCTCAGAGACGTCACAAAGGACCTTGGGACACATGCTGCGCACACAGGGACGGATGCTAGGCGGAGTCGGACGGCTGCACGTGATCGCTGGCTGCATGAGCTCAGGCAAGACCGGTGAGCTCATCCGGCTTCTGTCGCGCCATGCCGTCACGGGTGACACCATGGTGCTGTACAAGCACAGCGTCGATTCGCGCGACGGAGACAAGGCACGCTCGCGTCTCGGTACCGAGATGGAGGCGTGCGTTGTCGGGCGCCCCGAGGACATCGTCGGCGACGGATTTGTGGTCGTCGCCATCGAGGAAGCGCAGTTCTTCGGTGAGGGGCTGACCGCGGTCGTTCAGGACCTTCTGTCCTCCGGGCACCTGGTCTACGTCACCGGCCTCAATCAGGATTTCAGAGGCGAGCCGTTCGGCGTGATGCCCACCCTCATGTCACTTGCCGATGAGATATCGCTTCTCACCGCGATCTGCCAGAAATGCCACGGCGTGGGCACTCGCACGCAGCGGATCATCGACGGGCAGCCGGCACCCTGGGATTCCCCGCTCATCTTGGTGGGAGGCGCCGACTACTATGAGGCGCGCTGCCCCGACTGCCACGAGGTTCCCGGTCGACCGTAGCGCGCCGGGGGTGCTTCTAGGGCAGCTCCACACTCGCTTGCACCGGGCGATCATCGGCGAACCACTCAAGCTCGAAGTCGCCGTCGGCGATCCGATCGATGGGCAGCTTCATGTACTTACCGGTGGCTTCGATGGCGACCGAACCGTCCGGGAGCACGATTTGTCCCTTGCTCTCGAACAACCGCGACGTGTCGCGCGTGATGGCGCAGATCGCGCGCACCGTCTGATCCAAAGGGACGGGCTTGCGGAACTTGACCGCCAGCTCGACCGTCACCCCCCAGACATCCGGATGGATGATGTTGATCGCGCGGCCCATGGCCTCGTCGAGCAGCGTCGAGGCGATTCCTCCGTGCAGCCGGCCCGGGTACCCCTGGTGTTCCTCGGCAGGTGTGAATTCGGCAAGCAGTTCGTTGCCTTCGAGCTCTAGGAACCGGGCTTTGAGGCCTGCACTGTTCTCGACTCCGCACACCATACACATGCGGCTCACGTTCTGTGTTCCGAGGACCGTGCGGTCCATGGCGTTGCCTCCGGGTGTCTGACGGGCTGGGTTTCGAGTATATCGCCTTGTGGCGTGACCTTGGCCAGATGCCGCGTCCTAGTCTTTCAGATTCGGGTAAAGTCGAATGAGGGCATGTTCTCGGGGGAGGGAGTGGCCACATGGTTGATGCTCTGGAGGTTCACGTGAGCGAGCTTCTCAGGACGCTCACGGAGTATCCGGACCGGCATGTCGGGGGGACGGGTAATCGCGCGGCCACCGAGGTGTTTGCGTCCAGGATGTCCTCGCTCGGATACGAGGTAGCCAAGACCGAGTTCGATTGCATCGAGTGGGAGTACGGCCGCGCCGCACTTCGGGTTGGTGACGAGATGTTCGCGCTGCAGGTCGGACCGTACTCACTGCCGTGCGACCTTATCGCGCCACTTGTTGTGGTCGATTGTGTGGAGGCGCTGGAAGCGGTCGATTCACCCGGTGCTGTCCTGCTGTTGCATGGGGCGATCACCAGGGGGCAGATCATGCCCAAGAACTTCACGTTCTACAATCCCGAGACCCACAAGCGTGTGATCCGGGCACTTGAAGCAGCCGAGCCTGCGGTGGTCATCGCTGCCACAGGCAGGGATTCTCAGATGGTGGGCTCGCAGTACCCCTTCCCCTTGTTCGAGGACGGAGATCTCGACATCCCGAACGCCTACATGCGCGATGTCGACGGTGAGCGGCTGCTCGGACATGCGGGGGCGATGACACACGTGAGCGTGGACTCGCGGCGCGTACCGACCACGGCGGAGCACGTCGTCGCGACCATGCCGGGTGACAGAGAAGGCCGCATCGTTCTGTTCGCGCACATCGACAGCCGCAAAGACTCGCCAGGTGTACTCGACAACGCCAGCGGCGTGGCCACGCTTCTGTGTGTGGCTCGGTTGCTCGCCGACCGCACAAGCGGCCCGACGTTGGAGTTCGTGCCGCTCAACGGGGAGGACAACTATGCCAACCCCGGAGAGATGATGTGGGTCGCCGACAACGCGGAACGATTCGGGGACATCGTGCTGGGCATCAATGTCGACGATGCGGGACTTAGGGGATTCGGGTCCCATGTTTCGTTCTACGAGTGCAGCCCCGAAATCGAGGCGCTGGCGAAAGACCTCATGAACGACAGCGAGCACGATATCACGGAAGGGCCGCAGTGGGTTCAAAGCGACCACGCGCTCTTTGGCATATATGGGGTACCGGCGATTGCAGTGACCTCCGCCGGGATGCTCGAGTTCATGGCCAAGTACGCTCACTCCGAGCGAGACACGGTCGATCTGGCCGACGCCGCGGCGATTGCGGGCATATCCCGCTTCCTCGCAGCCTTCGTTGATCGATTGTCTGAGCCTTAGAGCACTACAGTAGGCTCGATGCGAGTCGCGCTGCGTTGTTGCGCAGCAGTTCAAGCCGCGAGCGCGTGTCGAGTTCCTCGATGGTTACGACGCGGCAGAGCTCCATGTCGGATTCGAAGACCTCGTCGTGCCATGCGGCTAGGGCCTCGTCGTAGAACCAGACCATGAGTTCCTTGTGCAACGCCAGGCTGCGGACATCCATGTTCATGGTTCCGATCGACAGCAGCCTGCTGTCGATGCTGAGCGTCTTTGCGTGAAAGAATCCGGCTTCGTACAGGTATACCTTCGCCCCGGCTTCGATGAGTGGGCGAAAGTAGGTCTCGGCCGCGTACCATGCGATCCGCTTGTCGGGGACGCCGGTCATCATGAGGCGGACATCGATCCCCCCGAGAGCCGCGTTGATCATGCCCTCGTAGACGTCAGCCGTCGGGACGAAGTAGGGCGACTGTATCCAGATGCGCGTCTTCGCGTCAGCCATGGCCACTACGTGCGCTCGGCGCGCAGAATCCCAAGGATCCTCGACGCCCGTGGCGACGGTTTGGGCCAGCGTGGTAGGGCCCGTTTCAGGATAGCGGTCGCAAAAGAAGCGAGGGCTGAACAGGTTCTCGCCGGTGACCTCGTTCCAGCGCGCCGCGAACAACCTTTGCAGATCGGCCACGGCCGCTCCACGGAACCGGACGTGGGTGTCACGCCAGCTGTCGTAGCGCGGCTTGCCGTCGATGTACTCCTGGCCCACGTTGATGCCTCCGGTGTACCCGAGGGCTCCGTCGATCACCACGATCTTTCGGTGGTTGCGGTAGTTGGCTTTGCCTAATCCACGCACGTCGTATGCGACCTTCGCGCCCGCCCGCCGCAACGTCTTGATCTGGTCCTTCTTGTACCAGATGCTGCCGACGAAATCGTTGAGCATCCTCACCTCAACGCCGGCCTTGAGGCGTTCAATGAGGATGTCGATCAGAGTGGCAGTCAGTTCGTCGCGCTCCCAGATGAAGTACTGGATGTTTATCGTCTCTGTCGCTTGCGCGAGATCCTTCTTGAGAGCCGCGAACTTGGACTGGCCGTTGAGCAGGATCTCGACGTCATGGGCGGGGAGCGGCACTGCGCCGTCGGTTCGTGCGATCAGATCGACGATGTCGTCTTGGCCCCACGACTTCGTGAGCGCGCGGGCGTCGTTCGCAATCTGCGTGTACCGCTCTCGGACGCTGCTCAGGATCGGGGTGGACAGCGCTGTGTACTGCCTGATCCATCGGCCCTTTGCCGTTTTCTTCTTCCAGTTGCGTCCGAAGAAGAAGTAGAACACCAGGCCGACGATGGGGATCGCCCCCAGGAACAGCATCCAGGCGAGCGTCTTGGTCGGGTCGCGTCCGTCGTTGAGCATGACCACGACGATGGCTGCCCAGTAGATGAGCAGCGCAACTCCGAGCCAAGTGGGCAGCGACGATATCGTGTCCCAACCCATGTCGTCTC
>JAHIQC010000121.1 GCA_018902765.1 Actinomycetota bacterium
CGAGCTATTCCGCGCTCTCGGACTTCGCTCCGGCCTTCCTCAGGATGACTTCAACTGCGGAGTGGACGCCTTCTTCTCGGTCTTCCGCGGCAGGGCGCGCGTGGTGCCGGGCGACCAAGTGGCACGGCTCGTCGACCTCGGCCATTTGGGTCCTGCTGTTCATAGGTGCCGGCTACTACTTCGGGAGCATGCACAGGGTCGAGGAGAATCTCACTTTGGCGCAGTCGGCCGGGCGACGATGCGCTGGCATGCGCCTCGCTTATGCCGATGTATAGCGATGTATCGGTATTGTGACGCGCCCGCGTGTGTCTGCGTGCAAGGACGGGTCGCATACACAGCTGGCAAACAGCAACCGAAAGGAACCATGGGATGAAACTCACGAACGAGCAGCTCGCACAGCTCACCATGCTTCAGCAGAAAGAGCTGGACGCCGCGCTCCTGTACCGCCGTCTCTCCGAGCTGGCGAAGACCGACGCCGAAAGAACGGCACTTAAGGAGATTGCTGCAGACGAAGCTAAGCATGCGGCGACCGCCAGAAAGTACACGAGTGCGAAGCTCAGCCCAAGCAAGAAGCTTGCGTTCATTGGCGGAGCCGTCGCGCGCGTGATCGGTTTGCGCACGACAATGAGGCTCTTGGCGAAAGCCGAGAACTCTGCCGCAGGCAAGTTGGCGCCGATGTGCGAGTTCTGCCCCGAGATTCGCGAAATCATCAAAGATGAGACGGAGCACGGCCGAATGCTCGGCGAGCTAGCGGAGTAACCGACGGATACACGAAGGCGACAGCTTAGTAACAGAAGGCCCGCCCCCTACTCGGGGTAACGGGCCTTCTTCATTGTCTCACTGGCGGAGAGGGGGTGTGATTTCACCACATAGTGACCCATGGATGTCCAAGAGCCGGGTCGGGAAGGTCGTCTCGCACTATCGCCAAAGCGCCGTTCCCGTCAGCGGCATAGCCCCAGACTGTGGGATGCTTCCGGTGCCCGGGGCCATCGAACTGGTTTCGACTCTTCGGTCTACGGGGGGTGCGGCTGGGCCGTGCTGACGGATGTGCCCTACGCGATGCCGCGTCGCCTCGTTTTGGAGGATCTCGCCGCGGCGGGGCTCGATACTCCTCTCGACGGTGCACGATGTCGTCTTTGTGGGTAACGAGCGGAAAGACATCGAAGGGGCCAACGCGGCGGGCGCCAAGGCTGTCCTGCTTTGGCGTGAGTCGTCGACCGTGCCTGAACGAGGCCATATTCTGACGGGTCGGAGTTTGAGCGAGCTTCTTCCGTCTCTCGGCGGAGTGTGAGCGGGACGGCCGTCGCGGCATCACCATTCACTACGTGGAGGGACCGAATCGCGGCCCCGCACTCGTGCTCATCCCGGGGCAAGGGATGACGTGGGATAGTTTCGCGCGGGCGCTCCCTCGCCTCGTTTCGCATTTCCAGGTCTATGCCGTCGACGTGCATGGCCACGGTGGCTCGACCTGGACCCCCGGCGAGTACGACTTCCCCACCATGGGGGAGGATATCGCTGCGCTGCTCGCTGATGTGGTCGGGCGTCCCGCGATCGTATCAGGCAACTCGTCGGGCGGGCTGATCGCGCTGTGGCTCGCAGCGTACAAGCCTGATCTCGTTGACCGCATCGTGATGGAGGATGCCCCGGTATTCAGCGCGGAGTGGCCGCGATTGCGAGACGACTGCTACGTCTATCAGGTGTTCGAGCAGGTCTCTCGCTCCCTCGCCGGCCCCGACCGTGACCTGGCCGCTTTCTTCGCAGGGCTCAAAGTCCCTGTCGAACGCGGCCAACGACTCTGGTCGCTTCCCAAGGCATTGATGGCCTCCATCGGCTGGGTCGCGAGTGTCCATGAGGCGCTCAAGCCAGGTCAACCCGTCGACATCCCGTTCTTCCCGCCGGCCATGCGGCTCGTAGTGCGGTCGCTCACCGCCTATGATCCGCAGTTCAGTGTCGCGTTTCTGGATGGCAGCGCATGTCGCGACTTCGTCCACGCGGAGGCACTGCGAGATATTGGCTGCCCGGCCATGTTCATGCACGCAGACTGGTTCCGCGTGGGCGGAGATGGAATCCTTGTCGGCTCAGTCGACGACGATGATGTCGGGCGCATGCGAGAAATCGTGCCCGCACTTCGCTACCGTCGCATGCACTCTGGCCACATGATTCACTTCTACCGTCCAGACGCCTACGTGGAAGAGTTGTTGCGCTTCGCAGATGACGAGTCCTGCGCGGCATCGCCCTACTGAGGTCGTCCTAGCGCCGGTGCCCGCGCCCCTAGTCCAAGAGCGACTCGCCGAGGATTCGCTCCAGCCCATCAAGGATGATCTCGAGTCCGAACTCGAAGTCCGAGTCGACGTCGTAACCGACCTCCATCGCGTGTGACGCCATCGTGTGCAGGTATGGGTATTCCTCGGCGGGTATGTACGCGAGGATAGCCTCAGCCATCTCCTCTGTTGAGGCGCCTTCGTCGGCCGAGAAGTTCATCTGTTGGATGCCGAATCCGTAGATGTAGCTGTCGAGCAACGAGAACGCACGTGCCGCGCCGTCTACCGAGAAGCCGGCTCGCATCAGCGCGCCTAGGATTGAGTCGAGGTAGCGCAGCCTCGTTGGCCCGCTCGACTCACGCGAATCGAGGAGCGCCGAAGCCCAAGGATGGCGAGTGAAGACCTCGCGTGCGGAGATCGCTCGGCGACGCATCGCCTCATGCCAGTGGTCGGCATCGGCAGGCACGTCGATTTGTTCGACCACGAGGTCGATCATCCCGTCGAGGATGTCGTCCTTGTTGGCGACGTGGTTGTAGAGCGACATCGCTTCCACACCCAGCCTCGAAGCCACCTCGCGCATCGTGACCGCGGCAAGGCCGCGCTCGTCGGCGATCTCAACCGCCGCAACAAGGACTCTGTCCCTGTTGAGAGGGGGGCGATCCCCGGACC
>JAHIQC010000122.1 GCA_018902765.1 Actinomycetota bacterium
AACACATCATCTATGAGGGCGAGCTTGTGGCCGATCAGCGTGTGTGCCGCCATTGCGGCCATCATTTCGCGCTGTCCGCGCCCGAGCGCATCGAGTCTTTGGTCGACGAGGGCAGCTTCGTCGAGATGGATGCAGGACTATCGCCGGGCGACCCTTTGTCATTCTCGGCAGCCAAGCCTTACGGGGCGTCCTTGGACAAGGCACGCGAGCAATCGGGTCTCAGTGAGGCCATCGTGACCGGTACGGCAGCTATCGGGGGACATGACGTGGTCATCGGCGTCATGGACTTCAGGTTCGTGGGTGCGTCGATGGGTTCGGTCGTGGGCGAGAAGGTTGCCCGAGCGTTTGAGGCGGCACTGTCCCAGCGCAAGCCGCTCGTGGTGGTGATCTCCTCGGGCGGGGCACGTATGCAGGAAGGTATGCTCTCGCTCATGCAGATGGCCAAGACCAGTGCCGCCGCCGCGCGTCTTTCCGATGCGGGCGTTCCCTATGTCTCAGTGCTGGCCGATCCGACCTATGGCGGCGTCACCGCGAGTTTCCCGGTACTGGCCGATGTGATCTTGGCCGAGCCCGGGGCACGCATCGGGTTCACGGGTCCTCGTATCATCGAACAGACCATCCGCCAGAAGCTGCCCAAAGGCTTTCAGACCGCCGAGTTCATGCTTGAGCACGGCATGATCGACTCAGTGGTACCTCGCAGCGAGCTTGGGGACACAATCAGCCTGTTGCTCGAGTACCTCTCGCCTGCGGGAGGTGAGCGCTGATGTCACGCCGTTTCGTGATGGAGTTCGAGCGTCCGCTCGTAGAGCTTGAGGACAAGATCGCCGAGCTGCGCGCGCTCGACCTGACGGACAAGCCCGATCTGGCGACCGAGATCGCGATTCTGGCCCAGGAGATCGACCAACTGCGCCATGAGACCTACGAGCACCTGACTCCGTGGGCCCGCGTGCAGATCGCGCGTCATCCCGATCGCCCCAAGACCTCCGAGTTCATCGAGGCGTTGTTCACTGACGTCATGGAGCTGCACGGTGACCGCCTGTACGGCGACGACGAGGCGATCTTTGCCGGTCTTGGTACGTTTTCGGGTCGCCGCGTGGCGATTCTGGGCCATCGCAAGGGCAGGACCACCAAGGAGAACGTGCGTCGCAACTTCGGCTCGCCGCACCCGGAAGGGTTTCGCAAGGCGATGCGCGTCATGCGCCTGGCTGATCGCTTCGGCCTGCCGATCGTAAGCTTTCTGGATACCGCTGGCGCCTTTCCAGGGATCGAGGCCGAGGAACGCGGGCAGGCGCTCGCCATTGCGGAGTCACTTGCGGCCTTGTCGCAGGTGGCGGTACCTGTTGTAGTCGCCGGCATCGGCGAGGGCGGCAGTGGTGGCGCACTCGCAATCGGCTTCGGAGACCGCCTCATCATGCTCGAGAACGCGTACTACTCAGTCATCAGCCCCGAGGCCTGCGCGACGATTCTATACAAGGACTCCCGCCACGCAGAGACCGCGGCCGGTTGCCTCAAGATGACCGCCGAGGACCTGGTGGGTCTCGGTATCGTCGACGAGGTCGTGCCCGAGCCATTCGGTGGTGCACACAATGACCCAGAAGCCGTGTTCGCCGCGATAGGCGAGCGCATCTCAGCTGCGCTCGATGAACTTGACGGGCAAGAGAGGGAAGCCCTGGTGCAGAAGCGCTATGAGAGACTGAGAGCGATAGGGGTTTACGCATAGAAAACCAAGCGCCCGAGGGGTGTTGTCGGGAGGGGTGGGTTTGATGGCGGGCAAACGATTCGCGGTACTCACGAGCGGAGGCGACGCGCCGGGCATGAACGCTGCGGTGCGTTCCGTGGTTCGTTCGACGATTGCTGCTGGCGGTGAAGCCTTCGGCATAGAGAGCGGCTACGAGGGCCTGCTCGAAGATGCGTTTCGACCGCTCGGGTTAGGTGACGTCGGCGGGATCCTCGACAGAGGTGGCACTATCCTCGGCACATCGCGAAGCGAACGCTTCAAGTCCGCCGAGGGCGTTGCGGCGGCCAGCGAGATCCTCAAGGCACGTGGCATCGACGGGCTCGTTGTCATCGGGGGAGACGGTACCTACCGAGGCGCCGAGGAGCTCTCGCATAGTGGAATCCCGACTGTCGGCATCCCTGGAACCATCGACAACGATGTGAATGGAACCGACACAAGTATCGGGTTCGACACTGCGCTGAACACCATCTGCGATGCCGCGGCTAAGGTTCGCGACACCGCTAGTAGCCACGAGCGAACCTTCGTCATGGAGGTCATGGGTCGCGATTGCGGGATACTCGCGCTCTATAGCGGACTGGCATGTGGCGCTGATTGCATCTTGGTTCCGGAGGTTCCCTGGACGCTCGCCGACGTCTGCGCGTCGGTGGCACAAGGTGTCGCCCGCGGAAAGAAGCATTCGATGATAGTGGTGGCGGAGGGTGCGGCACATGCATTCGGCCTGGCTACCGATCTGTCCGAGGCATGTGGGCACAATGTGCGCACAGTCGTGCTCGGTCACATTCAGCGAGGCGGTTCACCGAGCGGTTTCGATCGAATACTGGCCAGCCGCATGGGTGCCCACGCAGTGCGCGCGCTTATCGAGGGGCAGTCGGGTGTCGCGGTGGGCCTCAAGAACGCCGAGACGGTGACAGCCCCACTTGCGGACGCATATGCTCACGCACACACGCTGCGTCGTGACATCTATGAACTCGCGAAAGTGCTCGCGCTATGAGCGGCGTACAGGAGACCGGCATGCATGAGATCGACCCGATCATCGGTCGCGCGCGTTACGAGCTGTTTCGTGACATAGGTCGCGACATCTACCTCGGCGGGCTCATCTCGAGCCACGGCGGCAACATGAGCGTGCGAGAGGGTGATCGCATCTTCATCACCCGCCGAGGCTCTATGCTTGGCCGCCTATCCTCAAGTGACGTCGTGTGGACGAAGATGGCGCAGTGCGACTTTGACGAGGTCTGTAGCCGCGAGATCGTAGTGCACCGTGCGATCTACGAAGCGACCGAAGCTCGTGCCATCGTGCACGCACATCCCGTCCACACTATCTGGCGCTCCATGATCGGCGACTCGATCGAGCCGATCGACTCAGAATCGCTGTACGTTTTCGGGGAGTCCGTCCCGGTGGTGAGCGCAGCTGAGACCGTCGCCTCGGCCGAGGCGGCCGCTAAGCTCTCCGTCGCGCTCGTAGAGGCGCACATCGCCGTGCTTCGCTCCCATGGGCCGTTCTCCACGGGTGCGACGCTTGAGGAGGCCTTCTATCACGTGAGCGCCCTGGAGGCTTCCTGCCAGATACTCGATCTGCGTGACTCGACCCAACGCGAGCAAAGCGAGCCTAGGAGGACCACAACCGATGGCTGATGACGCAACCGACACAGGCGAAGCGAGCGAAGAAGCGGTTCCCGAAATCGACCGTATCCGCGGATACGAGGGTCAAGAGCGCCGTGACGAGCCCGAGGTCAAGGGGTCGTTGCTGGACCAGGCCAAGGGTACCGAAATCGACTTTCTGGCGGGCCATCGTCGCCACTCGGATAACCTCGAGAGCGCGGTTCGCATCTTCCTTGAGTTTCTGCGCGGCGTGGAGTTCATGCCGACCGATCAACCCGTGGTCACCGTGTTCGGCTCCGCTCGCTTCACCGAGGGCCATGAGTACTATGAGCTGGCACGCGAGGTCGGCGCGGCGCTGGCTGGCGAGGGTTTCACCGTGATGACAGGAGCGGGTCCCGGAGTCATGGAAGGGGCCAACCGCGGGGCCAAAGAGGCCGGCGGTTCCTCGATCGGCGTGAACATCCACCTGCCGCACGAGCAAAAGCCCAATGCGTATGTCGATGAGTGCATCGAGTTCGAACACTTCTTCGTGCGCAAGGTGATGCTCGTGAAGTACTCCTGCGCGTTCGTGGTGCTTCCGGGCGGCTTTGGGACCATGGATGAGATATTCGAGACGCTCACCCTCATGCAGACTCGCAAGATCGAGCAGTTCCCGATAGTCGCCGTGGGCGCCGCATTCTGGACCCCGATCATCGACGCGCTCAGGACACAGCTGTGCGACGCCGGCACAATAGCGCCCGAGGATCTCGATCTGGTGCACATCACCGACTCGGTCGACGAGATGCTCGTGCATATCCGTACGCATCCGCGTGGTTGCATGGGCGAGATGAGCCCGAGCAACCGCTAGCTGCGGCCTGCGCCCCGACGCTCACGACCACATAGCGCGCAATCCGTTGCGGACGCTCGCGGTCTGCGCGCGTGCGCCGTCAGCAGCTGAGCTTTCCTCGGCGGTGGGGGTCTCGAAGGTCTGCACCTCGCGCATAAGGCAGGCCACCGCGTCATCCACGAAGCGCGAGCGCTGGGCAAAGCCGTGCGTATCGCTCCTCCCGAACGGTTGAGTGTAGTAGCGCACGGGATACGTGACGTAGAGCTCGTTTCTTGCCCGGGTGCAGGCCACGTAGAACAGTCGCCGCTCCTCGGCGATCTCTTCGGTGGAGCCTGTGGCCAGGTCGGACGGGATGTTGCCGTCGGCGGCGTGGATCACGTACACGACATCGAACTCGAGTCCTTTGGCCGAGTGCATGGTCGACAGGATGAGGTAGTCCTCGTCGAGCAGGGGTGGGCCGGCGAGGTCCTGGGTGTAGGCCGGCGGGTCGAGTGCGAGTTCGGCGAGCAGTCGCTGCCGGTCCGGATAGCGTGAGGCGAGCGCCTCGACCTGCTCCAGATCGCGGGACCGTGCCTCGGCGTTGTC
>JAHIQC010000123.1 GCA_018902765.1 Actinomycetota bacterium
AGAGCATGACAGATAGGAGCACGGCCGGAACGAGTGCGGCCACAGCCGCCGAGGACAGAACCCACCGCCAGCCGCGTTTGAGCGACCAACCCACAAACGCCCCGGCCAGAAACGCCGCGAGCAGGCCTTTGGCGAAGGCGCGACCAAAACCCGCCCGAACTGCGGCGGCCCAGGTGTCCAGAACGTCGCGGCTGGGTACTCCATCAAGCGCGAACGTCTCGAGCTGCGGAATGTCCACCTCATCGAGTGAGACGCGCAAAGACAACAAAGATGCGTGCGTCCTGGCGCTGACGCTGCCAAACGGCGGCACCGATACGGTCATGTCGGGCGCAAGGGCAGGTGCGGCGAACGCGGATATTCGAGCCGGGCCTACAGGGAACGTGTGCCTGGCGAATCCTGCGAACGCCGCGAGCCCCACGGCGGCGGCGATGAGAAGCACCCCGGCGGTGGTGAGATACCAAACTGGATGCCTGCTCGTCTTGGCCGGCATCGGTATGTGGCCGTTAGTCGTCTCGTTGGTCATGGCTTGATGGTACCCCTGCCATGGCCGACCGTGGCCCAAGAATCTCGAAAGGATCTGCTGCCTGTCGCTTTACTGCGCCATCTCGGGCATGCCGCCTGCATGACATCCGAAGCACTGGTTCATGCGATAGCTGGCGTGCTCTTCGACCAACTTGGGGTCGTCGCTGTGGCACACGCATCCCGGAATCTGGATGGCGAGCGGACTGCTGGGGTCCGGCGCGGGCACAGAACCCGTGACCTCAGTCGCGATTTGGCCTGCGGCCACTTCGGTACGTGCCGCAGACCCCGGTGAGGGGGCCTGCGGCGTACCGAACGCGTACATCACGATCACACCGGCGAGTAGAACCGCCGTAACAACAAGGCTGCCGATGAGAATGCGATGCTTCATGGTGTGCTACGCCACCTCTGTGCCGAGAATGGCGGCGAGGTCCTCGGCTGCGGTCTCGGCGATCTGCTTGATGCCGAAAGCATCGACGAGAACCTGCAAGACGTTGGGGGTCACGAACGAGGGCAGGGTGGGCCCAAGCCGGATGTCGGTGATGCCGAGGTGTAGAAGCGTAAGCAGGACCGCTACGGCCTTCTGCTCGTACCACGACAGGATCATGGACAGCGGCAGATCGTTCACGCCGATCTCGAACGCGTCCGCGAGTGCGACGGCGATCTGAACCGCGCTGTATGCATCGTTGCACTGGCCCACGTCGAGAAGGCGCGGGATGCCGCCGATGTCGCCGAGCTTTTGGTCAAAGAAGCGGAACTTGCCGCAGGCCAGCGTGAGAACGATCGTGTCTGCCGGGGTCTGCTCAACAAACTCCGTGAAGTAGCTGCGGCCCGGCTTGGCACCGTCACAGCCGCCGACCAGGAAGAAGTGCTTGATGTCGCCCTTCTTGACCGCATCGATGACCGCCGGGGCCACAGAGAGAACCGCGTTGCGGCCAAAGCCGACCATCACCGAGTCGTTGTCGTACTCATCGGTGAATCCAGGTAGCTCCAGGGCACGCGCGATAACGGGTGCGAACTCGCCGTTGGGCACATGCGTCGTTCCGGCCCAGCCCACATTGCCGGTTGTGAAGACGTTCGCTGCGTACTCGTCGCGAGGGGCCTGGATGCAGTTGGTCGTGAACAGGATGGCGCCGGGGAACTTCGAGAACTCCTTGCGCTGGTTCTGCCAGGCCGTGCCGTAGTTGCCGTAGAAATGCGAGTACTTCTTGAGCTCCGGGTAGCCGTGCGCCGGCAGCATCTCGCCATGCGTGTAGATGTCGATGCCCTTGCCCTCAGTCTGCTCGAGCAGGTCCTTCAGGTCGTGCAGGTCGTGGCCGGTGATGAGGATGGCCTTGTTCGGCCGATGGCCGAGCGGGACCTCGGTGGGCACGGGATGGCCGAAGGTGCCGGTGTTGGCGGCGTCCAATAGCTCCATCGCACGCAGGTTGACCCCGCCTGTCTTGAGCGCGAGCGCCACCCACTCCTCGACTCCGAGGGTCGGATCGGCGAGCGCCGCGAAAGCGTCGTACACGAAGGCCTCGACGGAAGGATCCGCCTGGCCGAGGAGACGAGCGTGGTCTGCGTACGCGCACAGGCCCTTGACGCCATAGATGGTGACTTGCATGAGCGAGGCTACATCCTCGTTTGCGGAGTGCTTGGAGAAGTGACCGATCGCCTCGGCCTGTGCCACGAGCTCGTCGAGCGTGGCCGCGGGCACAAAGGTGAGCGATGAGTCGGTATTGGCTGGCGCCTTGCCTGCGGCCTCGGCTGCCGTCTTCACGGTTGCGATATGCGTGTCGAACTCGCGAACCACCGCAGCGAGCATGTCGTTGTCGAAGTCGACGTTGGTGACGGTATGGAACACGGCTCGGTCGGCGAAGGTATCGACGACGTCGCTCACGAAACCGGCACTGCGGGCAGCCTGCGCCCACAGAGACAGAGCGACCATGCGGTCTACGATCAGATCCTGAAGCGCCGACGTATCGGGCTGCTTACCGCAGACACCGACAGTCGTGCAGCCGGTGCCTTTCGCGGTCTGTTCACACTGATTACAAAACATGCTGATTCCTTTCGACGAATTCGGTCAGTACTCTCGATCCCCCTGCTGGTCGGGGACGTTTTCGCCCGACGCCTCCAGAAGGTCTATCCGTGTATGAGCGCCGGCAGACAGCGGGTGCATACCCAGGTGCTGTCGCCTTTGGTGCGCACCGGCAGAAGCGGTGCCGCATCTTCGGATGCGCCGCAGTTGAAGCAGTGCTGCGCGATGTAGTTCGCCTTCTTCTGCGCCATGATCGGCTCGGCTGCCTCGTGATCGAACGGCACCGTCTCGCGCTCTTCTAGCGTGAGTGCACCTGTCGGACAGACGCCCAGGCAGAATCCGGCACCGTCGCAAAGCTCCTCGCGGATGACCTTGGCCTTACCGTCGACGATCTGGATCGCGCCTTCCGCGCACGGGCTCACGCAAACGCCACAGCCGGTGCACAATGCTTCGTCGATGCGAACGATCTGTCGTGTGATGGTCTCGCTACTCATAAGTCTTCCCTCTCTGTCTGTGCGGCAATAGCCGCGCTCTGTTCCATCTCGCGGCGCCATTTCCTGGCCGCGATCACATGCTTGATGCCGTCCACGGCGTGGCCGTGTAATACAGAGCGCCGCCCGGAGTAGCGCATCATCTCGCGCTGCCAGGCTCGCTCCTCATCGCGGTAGCAGTGCGTATCGCAATGCGCGCAGAACGGCTTGGGGTCTCTGGGGCAAAACGCGCGCCTCTTCTCGGCATACCGAAGGTGCTCGGCACATTCCTCGCACAGCACGTGCGACTTGCGGCCGTAGACCCCGAGCGTCGCCGCATCGCTGGCCAACCGTGCGCGACTGCGATCCTTGTGGTGCCCGTCGCAGTAGATGCTCACGAAATCAGCGAGGGTGCGCGTGTCGACGCGTACCTGCTCTGTGGCCATCTTCTCGGCGAACCGCTCGTTCACGACTGCTCCTTGGACTTCGGCGCTTACTTGCATTCAATCGCCTTGTGCCGTG
>JAHIQC010000124.1 GCA_018902765.1 Actinomycetota bacterium
GGCTTCTCGGCGGAACGACCGCCCCCAACGGCGGACGCCTGTCAGTCGGCGCCAAAAGCCCGCTCACGGGCGGACTCAAGGAGTCGAACTCCGGTGGCCAGGCCGCGCACGGAATGGGACGCCTCGGCTTGGCGGCCATCATCGTGACCGGCAAGCCGGCCGATTCGTCCGCTCGCTACATGCTCACAATCGAAAACGACGGTAGCGCTTCGCTTTCGCGTGTCGATGAGTGGGCCGGCGCCGGCAACTACGTCGTGGCCGACGCCATCAAGGCGATGCGCCCGGATGGCGATCGCTACTCGACCATCACGAACGGCCCCGCGGGCGAAGCCGGCATGAAGGCGGCCGGCATCGCCGTCTCTGACATGAAGGGCTACCCGAACCGCTTCGCAGGGCGTGGCGGCCTCGGTGCGGTCATGGGCAGCAAGGGCCTCAAGGCCATCGTCATCTCCGACAAGGGCCTCGGCTATCTCGAGCATGCGGACAAAGAGGCATTCAACGCGGCGATGAAGACCTTCGCCGCCGCCCTCAAGGAGCATCCGGTCTCCGGCCAGGGGCTGCCGACCTACGGCACCAACGTACTCACCAACATCCTCTCCGAGGCCGGCGGACTGCCGACCCGGAACTTCTCCGCAGGCTCGTTCGAAGGCGCCGAGGCGACTGGTGGCGAGCGCCAGCGCGAGATCACGCTCGAGCGCGGCGGCAACGTGCAGCACGGCTGCCACACCGGTTGCGTGATCCAGTGCTCTCGCTACTGGGTCGACAAGGCCGGCACCTACGTGACCAAGGGCCCTGAGTACGAGACTGTCTGGTCGTTCGGCGCCGACTGCGGCATCGACGATCTGGATGTCATCGCCGAACTCGACCGCACGTGTGGCGACTACGGCCTCGACACGATCGAGATGGGCGCCACGCTCGCCGTCTACATGGACTCCGGCGCGCTCGAATTCGGGGACGGTAAGGGCGCCATCAAGGCGCTCAAGAGCGTCTTCGAAGGCGGAGAGCCGGGCCGGGTCATTGGTGATGGAGCAGAGGCGACCGGCATCAAGTTCGGCGTCGCGCACATCCCGGTGGTCAAGCACCAGGCGCTTCCGGCTTACGATCCCCGCACGGTCATGGGTATTGGCGTGACGTACGCCACCTCGACCATGGGCGCGGACCACACCGCCGGCTATGCCGTTGCGACCAACATCCTCAAGGTCGGCGGCGACGTCGATCCCCTGAAGCCCGAGGGCCAGGTCGAGCTCTCGCGCAACCTACAGATCGCGACGGGTATGCTCGACGCGCTCGGCTTGTGCATCTTCGTCGCGTTCCCGGTCCTCGACATACCTGAGGCCTTCAACGCGATCTTCGAGATGACCGCCGCGCACACCGGCGACGCATGGGACGCCGATGCGCTCATGCAGCTGGGCAAGGAGACGCTCGTCTTCGAGCGGCTGTTCAACGAGCGCGCGGGGATGACCGCCGCCGATGACCGTCTGCCGGAGTTCTTCACCGAGGTACCGCTGCCTCCGCATGACAAGGTCTTCGAAGTCACGAATGCCGAACTCGATACCGTGTTCGACTTCGTGCCCGAGACCGCGAAGGGTATGGGCATCTCATAGCTTGAGTCGATGTGACTACCCCGCGCCTCCACGTATGTGGGGGCGCGGGTGCGTTACAGTAGGAGATGCAGACTCAGAACCTCTCAAGGAGCCCGAGATGCACGTGGATGTCGCCCTGTTTGCATCACTCTCGACATTCCAGCCCGACGGGGCCGGCGGCCGGCACGCGCGCGCATTCGAACTCGATGCGGGAACGACCATCGCCCAAGTGATAGAGACGCTCGCGCTGCCCGACCAACCGCGTGTGGTGTTCGTGAACAGTCGGCACGCCGCCGAGGACTCCGAACTGCACGAAGGCGACCGGCTCGCCATCTTCCCGCCGGTCGCGGGGGGCTAGCCGTGAGCGAAGCCACCAGCTGCATGCCTGATCCGGAACTGCGTGCGCGCCTCCGCGCAGCACGGGTGGCCATCATCGGCTGCGGTGGACTGGGCAGCAATGTGGCGGCCATGCTTCTGCGCAGCGGCGTGCGCACCCTCACGCTGATCGACTTCGACACTGTGGCCGAGGACAACCTCAACCGCCAGATGTTCTTTCGCGACCAGATCGGTCGACTCAAGACCGAGGCACTCGCCGAGACCCTACTGCGGATCGACCCTGGGGCTGACCTGCGACTGGTCACGAGCCGCATCTCCTCGGCGGATCTGATCGACACGGTACGCGACGCCGACGTCATCGCCGAGGCGGTCGACACGGCCGAGACCAAGGCGATGATCATCGACCTCTGCACGCGCGATCTGCCCGAGGTCCCGCTCGTGACCGTGTCGGGACTCGCGGGCTACGCTTCGGCGAACCGGATCGCCACAGAGCGCCTCGCCGACAATCTCTATGTCGTGGGAGACCTCGAGAGCGACATCCGAGACGGGCTCTCGCTGCTGGCGTCCCGCGTCATGGTCGCCTCAGCGCATCAGGCGCACGCGATCATACGCATTCTGCTCGAGTGTGAGGATGACAAAGATGAGTGATCTAAGTGTGACCGTGCGCATGTTCGGGGTGCTGTGCACGCTGCGCAAAGAACGCGACGAGCCCACGACGGTACAGATCGACGTTCCAGCACAAGGCATCCCCGCGTCACAGATCGCCGATCAACTGGGGCTTCCGGACGAGCTCATCGAGGGCGTGTTCTGCAACCACACCGTCTACGGCATGGGCCATATCATCCACCCGGGGGACCGGGTCGCGTTCGTGCCCTACGGCACGCCGGGCCCGCATCGTTTTGCACTAGGACTCTACGACGCCGGCCGAGGAAAACGGGACGAGTAGCAGGGGGACCGATGAGTACTGCGCACACCACGCATGTCGGCATTATCAGACGCACGAAACGCCTGCTCGCCGGGATCATCTTCTGGGTCATGGGCAGAGGCCTCGTCGCCTGTGCGAGGCTCGACAGCCGGGTACGCGACGAGGTCGCCACCTGGCCGGACGGCTCGGTGATCACACTGATGATGTGGCCCGGGACACCCAAGACCTCGGTACGCAAGTTTGACGGGCGCCTGACCGCGCTCGGAAGCCGGGACATCGAAGCCACGTTGCGCGTGACCTTCAAGAGCGTGGCCGCATCGGTCCCGGTCCTCCTGGGCATGAAGGCGATCCTGCAGGCGTTTGCCGAGCACCGCGCAACCGTGCGCGGCGACCTCGGACTCGCGATGTCGCTCGTGCGCTGCCTGCACATCGTGGAGGGGTACCTGTATCCCGACATCATGACCCGCCGCATCCTGCCCTCGCCCGCCACACGCCAGGCCGGACACCTGCGAGCCTACGCGGGCCTGCTCGGCGCAAGCGCCCCGATCGCCCCTGCCGAAACGACCCGAGGAGATGCGGCATGATTCCCGCCTACTACGAGTTCTCTAACCGCGCGAAGATCCTCTCGGGCGAGTACGCGATCGAACACATCCCGTTTGAACTCGCGTCGATGGAGTGCGCCCGGCCGATGCTCGTGACGAACAAGCAGCTCCGTGAGCTCGGTCTCGCCGACATCGTGCTTTCCGCACTCGCCGACGGCGGCGTGACGGTGGGTGCGATCTTTGACGACGTGCCGGTGGACTCTTCGGTCCAGGTCGTGAACGACCTCGCCGGCGCGTATCGCGAGGCCGGCTGCGACAGCCTGATAGCGGTCGGCGGCGGCTCCGTACTCGACACAGCCAAGGGCGCGAGCATCGTGCTTTCGACCGGAGCGACAGACCTGCTCGAGCACATGGGCAGCGAGGTCGTGAACGCCCGCGCGATGGTGCCGCTCATCGCGGTGCCCACGACCTCGGGTACCGGCTCTGAGGTCACCGGCGCAGCCGTCATCAAGGACACGGAACGCCACGTGAAGATGGGCTTCGTCACGCCACACCTCGTACCCGACGTCGCCGTGCTCGACCCGCGCATGACCTTGGGACTCCCGCCTCGGCTGACCGCCTCGACCGCGATGGACGCGCTCTGCCACGCAGTGGAGGCGTTCAGCTGCCGCCAGGCCAACCCGCTTTCCGACGCGCACGCCCGCGCCGCGATCGACCTGTTGCGCGAATACCTGCCCGTGGCGCTGGACGATCCCAAGGACGCCACTGCCCGCCTCGCGCTCGCCAACGCCTCCTTGCTCGCGGGTGCCGCGTTCTCGAACTCGATGGTCGGCATCGTGCACGCGATGGGCCACGCATGTGGTGGGCAGTGCTCGATCGCCCACGGCGAAGCCATGGGCATCCTGCTGCCCCATGGCATGGCCTACAACCTCGACGTGGCGGGCGAACGGTACGCCGAGCTGCTGCTCCACCTCGCGGGCTCTGAGGCCTTCGCCGCGACACCTGCCGAGGACCGGGCTGCGGCCGCCATCGGGGGCGTGCGCACACTACTCGAACTCGCCGCCGAGAAGGCGGGCATGCCCACGCGGCTCTCGGAGGTCGGCATGACTCGCGAGCAGCTTCCCGCTGTCGCCGCGCTCGCGATCAACGACGGGGCGATGTCGTTCAACCCCAAGGATGCGAGCGCAGAGGATATCCTCAGCATACTGGAGGGTGCGCTGTGAAGGGCGGCTACGCTGGGCACATCCTGCGCATCGACCTGACGAGCCGCGAGGTCACCGAATACCCGTGGACCGACGCCCAGCGCCGCGCGACACTGGGCGGCAAGGTCATGGCCGCGCAGATCCTGTATGACCTGCTTGAGCCCGGAACCGATCCCCTCGGGCCCGAGAACGTTCTCGTGATCAGCACAGGCCCGCTCACCGGCACGGGCGCGCCCTCAAGCGCGCGGTTCAACCTCTCCGCGCTCTCGCCGCTCACCGGCATCGTCGCGTCGAGCAACTGCGGCGGTCCGTTTGGCACCTACCTCAAGAAGGCCGGCGTCGACGCGCTCGTGATCACGGGCAGCTCGGCCGATCCTGTCTGGCTCGAGGTCTCCGAGTCCGGCGTCGCCTTCCATTCTGCCGAGGAACTGCGAGGGACCCACACTTCGGCGGCCGCGGACGCCCTGTCCGCCGCTATCAGCGAGAAGTGCGGAACACTCGTGATCGGTCCGGCCGGCGAGAACCTCGTGCGCTACGCGGCCGTGCTCTCGGGTGAGCGTGCGGCCGGACGCGCGGGTCTAGGCGCGGTCATGGGCGCCAAGAACCTCAAAGGGCTTGCCGCGCACGGCTCGCTCAAGACCGAGATCGCCGATCGCGACGCGTTTCGCGAGCATGTGCGGAAGTGGTCGGCGACACTGAAGGCGCATCCGCTGACGGGCGAGATGCTTCCCACATACGGCACCGCTGGAATGCTTCCCGACATGAACAAGCTCGGGATCATCGCGACCTCCAATTACCGCCGAGGACAGTTCGATGGATTCGACGCCATCTCCGGACAAACGATGGCAAGCACCCGCCTCGTGTCCACGAGCGGATGTCTGTCCTGCCCGATCCGTTGCGCGCGCGTGGTCGAGGTCGACGGGCACAAAGTGAAAGGCCCCGAACTCGAAACGCTGGTGCTTCTGGGAAGCAATCTGGAAAACGCGGACCTCGATTCGATCTGCAGACTCAATGTGACCCTCGACGAGCTGGGCATGGACACGATGTCTGCGGGCGTGACGGTCTCACTTGCGATGGAGCTGGCCGAGCGGGGACTTGTGGACTGGCCGCTGCGCTTCGGCGACGTGAGCGGGCTGGCGCAGCTGTTCGACGACATCGCACACCGACGCGGTATCGGCGACGAACTCGCCGATGGTTCCCGCGTTCTTGGGATCCGCTACGGCGCGCCCGAGGCTTCCATGCAGGTCAAGGGCCTCGAGTTGGCTGCGTATGAGCCGCGCGGCGCTTGGGGCCATGCCTTGGGATACGCGACCTCTAACCGCGGCGGGTGCCACTTGAACGGCGGCTACATGGTCGCCTTCGAGGGGCTGGGCCTGAAGATGAAGGGGCGCTCAACCCGCAGCAAGCCGGCACTCACCGCGATGTTCCAGGACCTCATGGAGGCCGTCTCGGCAGCCGGCGGCTGTCTGTTCACGACCTACGCCGTCATCCCGGCGCCGCTCGTGCGCGGCGCCGCCGGGCCGCTGGGCAAAGTGACCGCAGCCGTCCTTGGCATCTCGAGCGGCGTGTTGCACGTGCTGCGTGCGGTACCGCGCAGCGCTCTCGGCATCCCGATGCCGCTCATCCCGCACATCCGCGCCATCGAACTGGCGACAGGCGAGAAGCTGGGCTTTGGGCGGTTCTGGGAGGTCGGCGAGCGCGGCTTTTCGCTGGAGCGGGAGCTCAACGTACGCTTCGGGGGCTCCTCGGCAGATGACACGCTACCTGGCAGGTGCCTGAACGAAAGGCTGCAGCCCGACGACCCGACCTCGGTCGTGCCCCTGGCGCGCCTGCTGCCCACGTATTATCGGCATCGCGATTGGAGCGACGCGGGCGTCCCGAACAAGCGCCTGCTGAGTCGATTGGGTATCAGGCCGAGATCGGAAACCTCATGAACTGGTACCAGGAACTCGCGAAGCCGTCTTGGGCGCCGCAACCGCAGGTGTTCGGCCAGGTCTGGGGCGTGCTCTACCCCATCATCTTCGTGGCCTATGGCTACGTGGCGTTTCGCGTGTTCAAAGGTGAGTTTCCGAAGGCGTTGCTCGTGCCGATCGCCATCAACCTGCTCGCGAACTTCGCGTTCACGCCGATCCAGTTCGGATGGCGCAACCTGCCGCTGGCGGTGGTCGACATACTGATCGTGCTGGTGACGATCGTGTGGTCGATCGTCGCGTTCTGGCCCTATTCCAAGATCTCCGCGCTGGCGCTCGTACCCTATCTTGTCTGGGTGTCGATCGCGACCGTCCTTCAGACGAGCATCTGGCAGCTTAACCGCTAGCAGCGGCGCCCTCAGCGGTCGCGGAACTTCGCGCCGATATGGCCACCGTCACAGAACGGCTTGTTCGCCGAGGAACCGCATCGACACAGCGTCACGCGGTTGCGGACTTCGTATGCGGTGCCGTCGGCGGCTTGTATCGCGATACCCCCCCGCACCCAAAGCGGCCCCGAGACCTCGAGAAACGGGTCCTCGATAAGCGCGATGGAAATCTCCAGCTCAGGTTCGACCGCCTCGTGCGTGTGCCCATCGCACACAACATAGCGCCCGGAAGGACACAGCTGGGCCTCTTCCACAACGAGCGCACGAAGCGCAGGGTCGTCGCACTCCTTCACGAGGTTCCAAAGCCCGCCGGCGCGATCGCAGAAGCGTGCCTCGGCGCAGAACTTGCGGGCGTCTTGCAGCCTCACGCCCGGACCGTCGATGTTCGCTGCGACCTCCGCGAACTTGCCGCGTTCGGCTGTCTCGGTACCATCGAACCCGTTCGACATGTGTGAGCCGTCGCAAAACGGCTTGATCGCCGAGGCACCACAACGGCACAACATGTAGGTCTCGCCGGCGTCGAGTCTCTCGATTTCTCGCCACGCGACCGACTCGCCTGCGGCGTTAGTCACGATTTCGACGCGAAGTAGCGGCACTCCGCCGGTGACCAAATAGGGGCCGTTCTCAGTGACTTCGATCTTGTGCATTCGGCCTCCCGAGCCCCCAACGCGTTCGCTCACGTGCAGTCACCACCTACGCGACAGTGTCACTTTCATGAGTGTAGCCGTTCGGTCCCTCGCGACCTACGGCAACGCTGCGAGTATCACGGCTACGAGCGCGAGTAGAACGCCGAACCACTGCAGGGGCCTCAGCCGCTCCCCCAGCACGATGCGCGCGAGCAGAATCGTCACGACCGGGTAGAGCGAC
This sequence comes from Actinomycetota bacterium, assembly GCA_018902765.1. Classification (GTDB taxonomy): domain Bacteria; phylum Actinomycetota; class Coriobacteriia; order Anaerosomatales; family JAHIQC01; genus JAHIQC01. The sequence continues at coordinate 7,812 of JAHIQC010000124.1, forward strand.
CCAAGCACCGAGGCGATGGCCAATGGACCGATGCGGATCGCCGTGATCATGGTGATGTTCGCCGCTGCGTCCGTGACGCCGGCGCCGAGCGTCTGCAAACGAACCGTTCGATCAACCGAGAGCCGGCGGGTCGTGATGAGAGCGAGTACGGCGAACAGCAGCATCGAGGTGACTCGCGCGGACGCGAGCGGCCACATGCCGCTTGCGGGCGAGGCGAGTGAGAACGCGATGAACCCACCGGAAAAGCCGAAGCCCGCCAGAAGCGAGAGCCCGAGCGCGGAGGGCGGCATTTCCTTTTCGCCCTCCTCGGCTTCACCCGATGAGGCGCTCACGATGATGGTAGCCACGAGCGCGAGTGCCAGACCGGCGATCGCGAACGGGCCCACCTGAGTTCCTCGGAGGAAGTCATATGCAGCCGGCAGCGAACCGGACAAAGCCGCAGTGATCGGCGCGACGATGCTCATGCGTCCACGTGCGAGCGCCGCATAGAGGGCTCCGACGCCCACGCCACCCGAAACGCCCGAGATGAGCCCCATGCGCACGTCGTGCCAGGCGAACGGCGCCGGGAACAGCAGCAGTCCGAGCGTGAACAGCACGAAGCCCACAACATGAGCATTCGCGGTCACGTTGACCGAGGACTCCCTCTTGCTGGCGAAACCGCCAAGGAAGTCCCCGACACCGAACAGTGTCGAGGTAGCGAGCGATAGAAGGGCGGTCAGCATGGGTTAGCCGTTGCGCTGGCGCTTGCGGTCCTTCTCGCCGAGAAGCCGCTTACGCAGCCGGATGTTCTTGGGAGTGATCTCGACAAGCTCGTCGTCCTCGATGTATTCAAGGGCCTCTTCAAGCGTGAAGATCAGCGGCGGCGCCAAGACAATGCCCTTATCCGCCGAGGAAGCGCGCATGTTGCTCAGCTGCTTGGACTTGGCGACGTTGACCACGAGGTCACCTGACTTGGCGCCCTCACCAACGATCATGCCCTCGTAGCACATGATTCCCGGTCCCACGAACAGCTTGCCGCGCTGCTGCAGGGCGTCGAGGCCGAACGCGACCGACTTGTCAGTCGACATCGCGATGAGCGAACCGTTCTGGCGTCCGCCGAGGTCGCCTCGGTAAGGGCCGTACTCGGTGAAGTGATGGAACAACGTGCCTTCGCCGCGGGTGCCGTTCAGGATGCGCGTACGCAGACCCATGACGCCGCGAGACGGGATCTTGAACTCGAGGTGCACGTGCTCGTCGCGCTGGATCATGTCGGTCATCTCGCCACCGGCAGATCCAAAGATCTCGATGACCTTGCCCGCGTACTCAGACGGGACGTCCACAACAGCCTGCTCGATAGGCTCGAGCTTCTTGCCGTGATCGTCGGTCTTGAGAATCACGCGCGGACGGCCGACCCGGAACTCGTAGCCTTCGCGACGCATGGTCTCCATGAGAACCGACAGGTGCAGTACTCCTCGGCCGGCGACTTCCATACCGGTCTTGTCCGGAAGCTCGGAGATGTTCATCGAGATGTTCGACTCGGCCTCGCGGAACAAACGCTCCTTGATCTGGCGGCCTCCGACGATATCGCCCTCCTGGCCCACGAGCGGGCTTGTGGAGGCCTCAAAGACGATGGACATCGTGGGTTCTTCGACATGGATCGGAGCCAGCGTGATCGGATCGATACGGCAGGTGAACATGTCGCCGATGTCGCAGTCCTCGACGCCCACAACGGCACAGATGTCGCCGGCGTGCGCGGACTGCGCTTCCAGACGACCCATACCCTCGAAGGTGAAGAGCTGCTTGACGTTGGCCTGGTAGCGGCTGCCGTCGTTCTTGATGACAAGGATGCGCTCGCCGGAGTTGATCGTGCCCGAGAAGATGCGCCCGATGCCGATACGACCGACGAAGTTTGAGTAGTCGATGGTGCAGACCTGCATGGCGACCGGGCCATCCGGGTCGACGTTCGGTGCGGGGATGTGATCGATGATGGCGTCGAGCAAGGGCAGCATATCGTCGTTGCCGTCGTCGGGATCGAGGCGCGCGTAGCCATTGACGGCGCTCGTGTAGACGATGGGGAAATCGAGCTGTGCGTCGTTGGCTCCCAGGTCGACCATGAGGTCAAAGACCATATCCACGACTTCTGCGGGACGCGCGCCCGGACGGTCGATCTTGTTGATGACGACCATCGGCTTCAGGCCGTGCTCGAGTGCGTGACGCAGCACGAAGCGGGTCTGAGGCATCGCGCCTTCGAACGCATCGACGATGAGCAGACAACCGTCGGCCATCTTGAGCACGCGCTCGACCTCGCCGCCGAAGTCCGCGTGGCCGGGAGTGTCGATGACGTTGATCTTGACGTCGCGATGACGGATGGAGATGTTCTTGGCAAGGATGGTGATGCCGCGCTCGCGCTCCTGATCGTTGGAGTCCAGGACCCGCTCGGCGACCTCCTGGTTTTCGCGGAACACGTGAGTGGTTTGCAGGAGCCGGTCCACGAGCGTCGTCTTGCCGTGGTCGACGTGAGCGATGATGGCGATGTTACGTACGTCGTTCTGAAGCACTTGGGTCACTCCGGTCTACATAGTTGGACAGCGCGCCAGCACAAGGCGCGAACAACGAAGAGTAGCACGAAGCGGGCCGTTGTGCTTGAAGCGGGCTACGTACGCCACATCTCAGGCAGCATCAATTCATCGGCGACTTGCACTGTTCCTGCGGCTCGCTCTCGAGCACCCATGCCCATCTCGAGCACCATCCATGCCTCTGGGGGTGTCACCGGATAGGGCGGCAGGATGCCATAGGGCTCAGCTGGTTCATACCCGAAGCGGGGGTAGTACTCTGGGTGCCCGAGCACGAGTGAAAGCTGGAATCCGCCGGAAAGTGCTGTGCCAAGGCCCGCGCGCACCAACTCGCCTCCGATGCCGCAGTGCCGATACGCGGGCACGACGGCCAGCGGAGCGAGAAGCACGGCTGGAACGCCGCCGGCGTATGCGCGTGTGAACAGGACGTGACCGACGATGAGTCCATCGTTGTCAGCCACCAATGACAGCTCAGGAATGTAGGCGCTTGACGACATGAGGCCAACGACCAGCTCGGCCTCGCTCGAACCACCGAACGCCTCCCGTTCGACGCCGAGCAATGCCTCTGTATCCGCAGGCGTAGCCGTGCGGATCTCGATCGATGACGCTATCCCCCCCATACGTCGATTCTAGACCATATCGCGGCTCACAGGGTGGGGTGCCGCCGTGCTGGTCAACGCATTGCCCCTTTTGCATGGCATACTTGCGGCATGCCGCAGATCCCCTACAACGCGCGTCACCTCGCCGGCGACACCTACGTGGTGCCGGCGCTCACCAACGCGGGCTTCATCGAGGGCCTGCTCATCGACACGTGCGAGGACGAAGCGCCGTTTGCGGGGGTGCCGATCGACCTGCTCGCCATCACCCACGGGCACGCCGACCATTTCTCGATCGGCCACGTCATCCGCGAGGCCGGCGCGCGCGTTTGGGTGGCGCGCGACGATGCATCACTCGTCGAGAACCCCGACATCAACATCCGCGGCATGTTCTCCTGGGCCAAACCCGGCGACACCCTCACGACCAAGCTCTTCCAAGGAGTGCCGTGCGGGGTCGACGAGTACATCGAGGACTGGGACGACCCGCGCGCGCTCGCTGTCCCCTTGCCGGGCCACACCATGGGCCACTACGGCTTCCTCACGCGCGACCGCGTCCTGTTCAGCGGCGACGCGTTCTACCCGATGGATCTGTGGGAGCGCCACCCGCTGCCCTATGCGATCGATCCGGGCATGGTCGTAAGCTCCCTTGAGCGTATCCGCGCGACCGACTGTGACTGGATCGTGCCCGCCCATGCGCGCCCCATAGCCCGTGAGGATGCCGAGGAACACATCGACTTTCACATCTCGCAGATCCGCGAGATCGAAGAGCTCTTGCTGGACCGGCTGCGCACCGAGCACACCACCGAACAGGCCATCGCGATGGTTTCGGCCCAGCGGGGCCTGTCGGAAAACCCGCCGGCCTACTGGCTGGCGGTCGCGACGGTGAAAGGGTTCCTCGGCGAGCTACTTAGTAGGCGGCAGATCGAGTTCTTTGTGCGCGAACACGCAGGCTGGTGGCGCACGGTCTAGCCGCGACGGCCGCTCTACTCCGCGAGGGGTGCCTGCTGCGCGAACAACTCGCGAAGCTGCGGTAGCGCCGCCTCGGCTGCCTGCCGGCCGCGAGCTTCGATATCCCCGATGGCTCCGAACTCCCACGCTGGTATCCCTTGCAGCTCGGGCCGGATGACCAGATCTGCCGATTCCAGCGCCGACGACTGCGTGGAGAGCGCGGCCACATCCACGGTTGCGGCAAACATGTCGCGCATGTTCGTCGGCCTGTGCGACTGGCCCACCGGCAAGATGATGTCGACCGCTATCACCAGGTCCGCACCCATCTTGCGGACCACGTCGACCGGGAGGTTATCGACGATGCCTCCGTCCACGAGCAGCATCTCGTCGTGTTCGATGGGCGGGAACAGACCCGGTATCGCCGCACTCGCCAAAGCGGCGGCGGCAACCGGGCCCTCGGTGATCACGACGCGGGAGCCACTGAGGATGTCGCACGCCACGGCTGCGAACGGCGTGGAAAGCCCCGAGAACTCCACTCCATCGACCGCGTGCTCGATGAACTTGCGTAACGGTGAGGTACTGAACACGCTCATAGGTTTGCGCCACGCAATGTCTGCGATGTCTCCCCAGCTCAAGCCCTGCATCAACTCATGCATCTCGGCCGAGGAAAGACCTGCGGCCCACGCCGCGCCGACAAGTGCGCCCGCGCTCGTTCCAGCGATGAAGTCCGGGCGCATGCCCTCGCGCTCGAGCACTGAGATGACGCCGATGTGCGCGGCTCCGCGAACAGCGCCGCCGCCCAAGGCCAGCCCGATGCGTTTCGGGCCAGACGCCCGACGTCGAAACCAGCTCACGCGCACCTCCACAGCATCCTATGAATCGTCTCTTGGAGTATGCCACCAATTGGAACGTTTTCCCTGCTAGCGGTAACTATTGTTACCTTGTGAATGGTGGCACAAGCGTTGCATACCTGCTATTGTCACAAGACACTTTGATCACGCTCCGCACTAGGGGTCACTGGGATTATGGAGGCTTCACCATGGCGCATGTGCGCTCGCTGTTCTTCAACGGCCCGCTCAATGAGGTCGAGGACAAATCGCTGGCCGCCTTCAAGAAGGGCCGTCCTTCCGAGGTCATCTGGAACATCACTAACCGGTGCAACCTGCTGTGCGAGCATTGCTACATGTCCGCCGACGGGCACGCGCTGCCAGACCAGCTCACCGACGAGGAGACCATAGACCTGGTCAACCAGATGGCGGATGCGGGCGTACCGCTGCTGTTCCTCACGGGTGGCGAGCCGTTCATGCGCCCGAACTTCTGGGAGATTCTCGAGACCGCAAGCGCGCGAGGCATGCGCGTCACTGTCTCGACGAACTGTACGTTCATCGACCGCGACGTCGCCAAGCGCCTGCTGGCCAACGGAGTCGGCTACATCGGCACCTCGCTCTACGGCCCCGCCGAGTTCCACGATGCTCTCGTGAAGGTGCCGGGCACGCGCGACCGGGTCATTGAATCCATCAAGATCCTGCGGTCCGAGGGTGTCCGCGTCGCGCTCAAGAGCGCCGTCAGCGTCGACACGTGGCCCCACATCTACGACCTCATCCAAGAGGCCAAGGATCTGGACTGCGGACTCATCTACCTGTGCGACCTCATCACGTCGGGTCGCTCCGAAGGTGAGTCTGACGGTCGCATCACCGCCGACCAGTGGCGCGAGCTGGCCGCCTTCATCGCCGACGACATCACTGACCCGAACTCCACGCTCGAGTACGACATCGGCGCGATGCCCTCATTCATCCCCTACGTCGCCGAGCTGCTCATCGCCAAGGGCTACGACCTGTCCCGCGGACTGGAACGCCTCAAGATCATGAGCGCATGCCCCGTGGGCAAGGGCCACATGAACATCAACTCCGAAGGCGGCGTCATGCCCTGCCAGTTCGCCCAGGACTGGACGGTCGGCAACCTGCGCGATATGTCGATCGTTGAGGCGACGCGCGAGCTGTTCAAGCTCGCCGAGGGCGAAACGACCGGGACGTGCTCGAGCGAAAACTGCGAGTACGTGCAGATCTGCCGGGGCTGCCGCACCAAGGCCTGGCACGAGTTCGGAGATCCTTTTGCCGAGGACACGACGTGCATCCTGCACGCATCCGGCGACCGAGCTCCGCTCGCTGAGCGCATCAACGCCAAGCGCGCAGCGGTCCCCTGCGGAGGACCGACCTGCGGGTAGCAACCCGCGGTCCGGCGCACACACCACGAATAGAACGCAGAGAGGGCCGGCCCAGAAGGGTCGGTCCTCTCCCATCGCTGCGTGACAGCGACATCTTTGCTGTGCGGGTAGACGCCACGGTGAGGCGTGTTTTCGCCTCGACGCCGCCGTCTAGGAGGTCACGACCTCCGCTTCGATCGCAGCGGTCTCGACCAGCGCAACGATGCTTGTACTACTCAACGCTGGATCACCTCCTCCTTTAGTACTCGGCCGCCCGATCGCGACCTCGGAATTCTCCGTAACGACCTGCTAGCGAGTGCCATGCCTACTTTCGGTGAATCAACCTGCCGAGGAGCGGCGTGCGCACCTTGATCGCCTTGTCCGGGCACATCTCCTGACAGCAGTAGCAGCGAATGCAACGCGAGTAGGTGTGGACCGGAACGTGGCCGTCCTTGGCACCACAGGGAGTGGCCCAGTCGACCGCCTTGGGCTCCACGGGGCACACCTTCACGCACGTGCCGCACTTGGTGCAAAGCTCGGGCACGATGTAGGGCTTGGGCACGATCATATTGCGTGCGAACGGACCTGCGTCGCCGCGACCCGTGGTGGACTGCGGCGAGCGGTTCACGTTGTAGTCCTCGGCGATGAAGGGCTCGATCGGATCGCCGACGAGCTCGACGTCCTCGTAGCTACCGAGCCCGTACTGCTGGCCGTAGACGTTCGTGCCGACCATCGCGGGATCGAGCGCCATCATGCGGCACATCGTCGCGTCGAGTGCCACCGGATCGGCCGAGATCAGGATCACGTTCATCTCGCGAGCATCACCACCGCGGGGCCCGTTGCCCTCCATCGCGGTGATGCCATCCATGATGTAGAGACGCGGCTTGAGTGCGAGGTTGAGGTCCACGAGCATCTGGCTGAAGCGATCGATGTCGGGCATCCGCACATGAAACTCACCCTTACGCGTCCCGACGATGCACCCGAACTGGTTCTTGACCGCACCGGTGACGCGAGCCATGCCGTGGGTCTTGAACTTGGGCAGCGAGATGATCCCATCGGCATCGAGCGCGCCGTTGGCAAAGAAGAACTGCTTGATGAGGTGGCCTTCAGGAAACGAGATCTGTCTGCCTTCGGTGAACTCCGCGAACGGAATGTTCAGTCGATCGGCCGGCTCACCCAGACCGGACTTGCGCGCGGCGTGCTCCGGGTTGCCAAAGCCCGGCGAGTCACCGTACTTCACGTGGACGGCGTGCGCCTGCAAGTGCCGGGCGACCGCGGCGAACACAGCGGGGTGAGTTGTGACCGCCGCTGCAGGTGCAGAACCCACAAGCACGTTCGGCTTGAGCAGGATCTCCTCGGAAGGTGAGGCGAAGGCGGTTATCCCGCCGAGGAGCTCAAGTCCTCGGCCGACGGCGTCAAAGACCGCGGACTCGTCGTAGGATTCGCACCGGATGATGGCGACTTTCGAGGACATAGCGGCTCCATTGATTGTGATCATACGTGCTCCCTTAAGAATAGGGCACCTTGCGAGTCTGCGGTGGCGACACTCGCACACGCCGGCTCGGCTACATGAGACCCGTGTGTGGGTCTTCTCACAAAGGCGGGCACGGCACGCTTCGCGCTTTTGCGCCCACTGGATTCACGAGCAAAGGCTGATCCGGTCCGGTTCGGCCGCACGCAAGAACGAACTTGGAGGTGCGTACTATTGAGGAAACTCAGACTCGGCGCGATATTGGTGCTGGCGGCAGTGGGCTTTTCGGCCATCTATGCCTCTGGCGCTCACGCTTTTCCCACACGGACTACTCCGTGTAGTGGGTGCCACAGCGGGGCAAACATCCCCGTGACCGCCACGCTGGCAACGACTGTCGGCACGTCGGCTACCTACAATGTCAGCGCTCCTGGTGCCGACTCGATCGCCGTGTTCGACGGCAACACCAAACTTGTCACCATTACAGCGGCGTCCGGCCAGTTCTCTGTCACTACGGGCAAGACCTACAGCGTCTTTGCAGTAGCCGGCCCGGGCACGGGTGACGGTCTCGGCAGCACGAGTGTCAGCCCCGCAGCTCCGGTACCGGTGGACACCACCGCTCCGGTGACGACCTCGAACGCGGTTGCCACCTACGTCTCCTCGGCGAGCATCACGCTTGCAGCGACTGACGCGGGCTCAGGTGTCGCGAACACGTACTACCGCCTCGATAGCGGCGCGCAGGTCACGGGTCGGACGATCAACGTCTCGACGCTGGGCTCGCACACGATCGAGTTTTGGTCGGTCGACGTGGCCGGCAACACCGAGACCCACAAGACCGCGAGCTTCACGATCACAGCTCCGGTGCCGGTGGACGCCACCGCTCCGGTGACGACGTCAAACGCGGTTGCCACCTACGTCTCCTCGGCGAGCATCACGCTTGCAGCGACTGACGCGGGCTCAGGTGTCGCGAACACGTACTACCGCCTCGATAGCGGCGCGCAGGTCACGGGTCGGAC
>JAHIQC010000010.1 GCA_018902765.1 Actinomycetota bacterium
ACGCGCATCGCGGTGACGCCTTCAGGGCCGCGGTGGCCGAACTGTATCAGGTGGGGTCGAGATGAGCGACACGCGCTATGCCGGTGGAGCCTCATCGCGCTATCTGCTTATGGGCTCGAGTCTTCTGTTGATCTTGGGCGGACTTGTGATGGTCTACTCGGCGTCTTCAGTGGCCGACTACGTCAACTTCTCGGACAGCGCCTACCACTTCAAGCGTCACGCCATATCGGTCCTCGTTGGGGCCATCGCTCTGTTCGCCGCACAGACGTTCGACTACCGCAAACTCCGGAACATGGCATGGGCATTCTACTTCGCATGCCTCGCATCGCTTGTCGCGGTTCTGTTCATCGGCGTGGGGAAGTACGGCGCCAAGAGCTGGATCGACTTGGGCTCTACCACCATTCAGCCTTCGGAGTACGCCAAGCTTGCGTGCATCATGGTCGCAGCGCTGCTGTTCTGTCAGCTCGAGGAGCGGGTGCTGCGCCTCAAGGACCTCTGGTCCAGATTGGCCCTGACCGTGGGCGGCGTGATCTTTCTTGTGATGCTGCAGCCTGACATGGGAACCACCATGTCAATCGTGCTCTCCGTGTATCTGGTGCTTGTGCTTGCGGGCGTTCGCTGGTCAGTTCTGCTCAGCACGGCCACCGTGGGCATGGCGGGTGTCGTGACCATGATGTTCGCGGCTTCGTACCGAGCAGCCCGGATGCGGGCGTTTCTGAACCCATGGGCTGACCCGCAAGGTTCGGGGTATCAGAGCATTCAAGCGATGCTCGCTTTCGGTTCCGGTGGCATCGACGGTGTGGGTCTTGGGCTGTCGCGCCAGAAGTTCTTCTACCTGCCAGCAGCGCACAACGACTTCATTTTCGCCATCATCGGTGAGGAACTGGGCCTGCTCGGCACGGTTGCGGTAGTCGCGGCATTTCTCGTGCTCACGTACGCTGGTATCCGGATAGCTTTGGGTACGCGCGACTTGTTCGGACGTCTGCTCGCGGGTGGTCTTGTGGCAATGATCGCGGTGCAAGCTGTTATGAACATGGCTGCGGTCACCGGGCTGATGCCGGTCACGGGCATCCCGATGCCCCTCGTGAGCTATGGTGGGTCTTCGATGACGTTCACGATGCTGTGCGTCGGCATCGTCCTGTCTGTATCCAAGTACGGCAGTCGCGGCGCACGCGCCATGACTCCCGGTGTCGGCACAAAGGAGATCCCCGGTGCGCGTGATGATGAGCGGCGGCGGAACCGCAGGCCATATCTATCCAGCGTTGACGGTGGCAGAGGAGCTGCGCGCCGAAGGGCGTGATGAGGTCCTGTTCGTCGGCACACCGGATGGTCTGGAAGCCCGCCTCGTTCCCGAGGCGGGCATCTCGTTTGACGGGATTCCCGCAAAGGGGTTCGATCGCTCCCGGCCACTGTCTTTGGTGCGCGCTCTTATCCAGTTGTTTGCCTCCACGTTTCGCGCCATTCGCATCTTGCGTACTGAAGAGATCGATGTGGTGGCTGGCTTCGGCGGGTACGTATCGCTTCCGGTCGGTCTTGCCGCAGTGCTGACCCGAACTCCGCTGGCCTTGCACGAGCAAAACTCCGTACCTGGATTGGCTAACCGCGTACTCTCCAGATGGGCCCAGTCCGTCGCGGTGACTTATGAGGCGTCGCGCTCATATCTCGTGCACCCCGATCGCGTGACACTCACGGGCAACCCGGTGCGCGAATCCGTGCTTGGCGCAGACGCTTTGCAGGGTCGCCTGGACTTGGGAGTGCCGTACGACGCGCCGCTGCTGCTGGTCTTCGGCGGCAGTCGGGGCGCTCGGCACTTGAACCAAGCCGTCGTGGCTGCACGTGATGCGTGGCTGTCAGTCCCCGGGTCAGCAGTCGTGCATATCGCCGGCCGTGATGAATGTGCGTCGGTCTCAGAGGCTCTGGAGGCGCTCGGAGGGGACGCGGACGGCCGCTACCGTGTGTTGGATTACGTAGACGGTATGGGTTCGCTCATGGCTGCCGCCGATCTCGTGGTTGCACGTGCCGGCGCAACGTCCATCGCGGAGATGACGTGCCTGGGCAAGGCATCGGTCCTGGTGCCCTATCCCTATGCGACCGACGATCACCAGACTCTGAACGCCAAGGCGCTGCAAGAAGCGGGTGCCGCACTCGTGTTCGCGGACTCGCAGATAGATGGGCCCGAGTTCGTCAAGAAGGTTACGGAGCTGCTCGCAGACGGTGGTACGCGTGCTACCATGGCGGCCGCATCATCTGCACTCGGCAGACCGGACGCGGCTTTGCGCGTGGCCGATACGATCCGCGGCGTGTGCCGATAGAGCCGAGCATACAATAGGATTCTTTCAGCTAGGAGCTTTTCGTGGGCGAAATGGACATACACACCGGGTCGTCGACCCACTTCATCGGAATCGGTGGAGCTGGCATGAGTGGCATCGCCTTGGTGATGGCCCAACGAGGCCTTGCCGTGAGTGGATCTGATCTCAAAGCCTCCCGCTACACCCAGACTCTCGAAGCCGCTGGCGTGAACGTCGTGATCGGACATGCCGAGGAGAACATCGTCGACCCCTCGGTCGTGGTCGTCTCCTCGGCGATCAGACAGACGAACCCAGAGTACGCTGCGGCAACAGCCAGGGGGCTCGATGTATGGCCGCGCGCCAAGATGCTGGCTCGGCTCGCCGAGGATCGCGCAACGATCGCTGTCGCCGGCACCCACGGCAAGACC
>JAHIQC010000125.1 GCA_018902765.1 Actinomycetota bacterium
AAGCCCATCAACCTGGGCGAGCAGACGTACTTCGAGCCCCAACGGGCCGAGATCGCGGACCTCGTCAAGACGTGGTGGGGTGTCGATATCGGGGTAGAAGATAACGTAACGCGTGTCATCGTCTACAACGGAGCCGGTGTCCCCGGCATAGCCGGGCTGGCCGCGCAGCAGCTCATCCGTGCCGGATACAGAGTCGTGGACACGCAGAACGCGGACACGTTCGGGTACGCTACCACCAAGGTGATCGTTCAAAACGGATCGCTTTCATCGGCCGATGGGCTCGTGAAGACCCTTGGCGTCGGTGACGTTTCTCAGAAGGCCGCCGATCAGCAAGTCGCGGATATCATCGTGATAATCGGCAAGGACTACGTGCCGCCTGCGAAGTAGGCGAGGCGCGAAGCACGCTAACCGCGCGGCCCGAATGGCCGCAGAATGCAAGGAAAGAGGGACATGGAACTGGAATCACGCGAAATCGCTGTCATCGCTGCTGAGGCGGCGAGTGACAAGAAGGCCACCGACATTCTCGCCATCGATGTTGCGCAACTGCTTGTGGTGACGGATTACTTCGTCATCTGCACCGGCAGCAACGACAGGCAGGTACGCTCCATCGCCGATGAGGTCGAAGAGCAGATCCGCGTGCGCTGCGGCCTTAAGCCCATCGGGCGTGAAGGACAGTCTGAAGGCAAATGGGTGCTGCTCGACTTTGTCGATGTGGTGGTCCACGTCTTTCAGCCCGACGAACGCGGCTTCTATCGTCTAGAGAAGCTCTGGAGTGACGCGCCGCGTCTTGCACTGCCTAAGACGGTCGAAGGACGAGCTCCGCTTGAGGCGCCTCGGCTGTCAGTGATCGACGACGAGGCTGAACCGGTGGAGGAACAGACGCCGTGAGGCAGGTCTTGCGGCGGTACTGGATCCAGGCCGCTTTGATCGGCGTCGCTGTTGTTTGGGGCGCCACTTTCATCGTCGTGAAGGACGCCGTCGCAGCCTACCCGCTGTATTCGTTCCTGACGCTGCGTTTCGGCATCGCCGTTGTGGCGTTCGTCGCGATATTTCCGCGTGCGTTCTCCAAACTCGATCTTTCGACCGTGCGAGTCGGGCTTTTGGCCGGCGCGTTTCTGTGTGCTGGATACATCTTTCAGACATGGGGACTTCAGGGTACGTCTGCGAGTAAGGCCGCGTTCATCACAGGGATGTTTGTGGTGATCACTCCTGTCATGCAGGCGGTGCTGCTTCGCGCCGTGCCGCGCAACGCGACCATCATCGGTGTTGTCCTTGCGGTCCTGGGACTGTGGCTGCTTTCGGGCGCTTCGGCACAAGGGTGGAACATCGGTGATACCCGCGTCTTTCTGTGTGCGGTGGCGTACTCGGCTCATATGATCGTGCTCGGCGGTCCCGGTCGTCGTCATGATCCGCTCGCGCTCACTTTCGTGCAGCTCGCCGCTACGGCGGTCGTGTGTGGGGCTATGGCCCTGATGCTCGAGCGCCCTCTGTTGATGCCGCCGACCATGCAGGTCTGGGTCGCCCTCGTGATCACGGGCGTCTTTGCTTCGGCGGTGGCGTTCGCTGTCCAGACGTATGCACAGCGGTACATCCAGCCTGCACGCACCGCGCTGATACTGATCAGCGAGCCTGCGTTCGGCGGCCTGTTCGGTTGGATCGCTGGTGAGTCGCTCGGTTTGCGTGGCCTGTCAGGCGCTGCGCTCATCTTGGGCGGCATGGTCTTTGCGGAGCTGGTGGGCGCGGCAGACGCGGCTCGGTCCGGAGTGGTTCTGGAGCCGTCCCTCGAGGGTCCGAGCGTCCCTGTGATGGAGGATCGCTAACCCGGGAGTCAAGTTCGGATTCCCTTGGCGAAGTGCGGGTTGACCGTGTCGCGAAGCTTGGTATACTACCGCTTGCCGCTCATAGCGGCGCCCAGAAGTGGGGCCATAGCTCAGCTGGGAGAGCGCATGGCTGGCAGCCATGAGGTCAGGGGTTCGATCCCCCTTGGCTCCACCAAGAGCATCTAAGCTCAGGCCGTACCTAGGAAGAGATGCCGAGAGGCAGCAGCACAGCGGTTTGGGTTGTTCGATTTGTGAAGAAGCCTACTCTCAGGAGTGGGCTTCTTCTCGTTCTCGACCTGTGGTCGGCTTGGGGCCGTTCGGCCTTTCGCGCTGAGAACCGAGCATAATGGTATAGTGTGTGTCGAGATAATACTACTCAGAAGGTGATTATCGTGACGCGCACTATAACCGAGCTAGGTCCACGCGAGGCTGAGTTCCTCGCCACCATGGCAAGCACCGCCAAGGACATCTTTACGATGGAGGCCGCTGAGCGGTTCTGGGGTTCAGGCTCGGCGACACGAAATGTATTGTCTCGACTTGAGTCGAAGGGGTGGCTTGAACGCCTCGAGCGAGGCAAGTACATGCTTGTTCCGCTTGAGGCGGGGGTCGATCGCGAGTGGAGTGAGGATCCGCTTGCCATCGGAAGCTTTCTTGTTCCCTCCGGAGGCGCCGCCTATTGGACGGCCGTCCGGCATTGGGGATGGACCACGCAGCTTCCAAGGACGCAGTTCTTCATCACCGCCCGGCGTCGGGCATCGAGGGGCACCTATCTCGGCGTGCCCTATAGGTTTGTTACGCTCAAACCGGATCGCGTCTTCGGACTCACGCAGGAGTGGGTTGAGGGCTTGGCGATTCGTGTTACCAATCGCGAGCGTACGCTGCTCGACATCCTCGACCGCCCCGATCTAGCTGGTGGAATCGCCGAGGTCAGTGCGGCGCTGAAGGTCTCTTGGCGCGATGTTGATCCTGAGCTGCTGACGGAGTACATCGAGCGATTCGGCAGTGGGACCGTGCCGAAGCGGCTTGGCTATCTTGCCGAGGAGCTTGATCTCGACGGCGTCAGTGACTGGACTCAGCGCTGGCGCTCCATGATGGGCACAGGAATCACCCTGCTCGAGCGCGGCGGGCCCAAATCAGGACGAATCCTTACACGCTGGGGACTACAGATCAATGCCGGCAAGAGCAAGGGCGTGCGATGATTCTGGAGACGAAGATCAAGTCCTTGGCGCGAAGGCAGGGCATTGACCCGGCCGTGGTCGATAGAGATCACGCGCTGGGGGTTGTGCTGTGGGCTATGCATTCGCGCGGCAGCCTGCAGGGCTGGGTCTTCAAAGGTGGGACGTGTCTTCGCAAGTGTCACTTCGGCGACTACCGTTTCTCTGAAGATCTAGACTTTACCGTCACGGGTAGGCTGAGCGTTGCAGCGGCGCAAGAGGCGATCACTGCGTGTGCCCCTGCTGCGGCGAGCCAGGGAATACAGCTCGTGCTCGATGCGATGCACGTGGATGTCATGAACGACGACTATGGCCGCGAGTCGGTCGAGATCAAGGTGCCCTATCGTGGGGCGCTTCGCATGGGTAGCGCTCAGAATGTCCAGTTTCACCTCAGCGCAGATGAGGTACTTGCGTTCGAGCCGGTGACTCTGCCGCTGCTTCACCCTTACGAAGATGCGTCCGCTCTCAAGTGCCGGATCAGCGCCTACGGGCTCGAGGAGGTCCTGGTCGAGAAGCTGCGTGCAGCAGCCGGACAACGCCGGCATGCGGTTGCTCGAGACATCTACGACATCGCAAGTGTTGTGCGTAGGGGCGCGGACACGGAAGCGGCTTTGTCCGTCCTGCCTACAAAGGCGGCGTACAAGGCCGTCGATCTGTCGGACGCAGCAGCTCGCTTCCGAGCACGGGAGAACGAGTATGCAGTGAGCTGGCGCAGGACACTGCAATACTTGGTCATGGATGATCTGAGCTTCAGCGACGCGTTCTCGGTTGCAGCTGGTGTGCTCGGGAAGCTCTAGACCGAGAGCCTCCCGCTGTCACGCTCCCTTTGGCCGAGGATTTTCACTGTTTGGCTTCGCCCAGCAGCGCGTTGCATATTTTCAGTTCTGTCGGTTCAGGTTTTGGAAAGACCCTGTTCATGTCCTCGGGTGACGCTGTCACAGAACTATTTGACGGCAGGGGGACAGGTGATTGGGTGTGCTCAAACGTTCTGTGTTTCTTCTTGTGATCGCCGTGCTGTGGTTGAGCATCGGTACACCGATCGTGTCAGCAGCGGTTGATGATGACTATCGTGCCGAGTATGCAAGCATCTACGCCGGGAACCTCAACGACCAAGACGCGATGAAGGTCGCTGAGCGCCTGGACTCATGGAACTGGACTCGGCACATCCTCGGCAGCTCATCTAGGAATCAGGTGCGCTGGTGGTCCATCACGGGCCAGGATCCTGCGCATCCCGGCGAGTACGCCGATGACGCGGACCTGCTCTACTATTCAACTCACGGCGCCTCTAACGACGATCCTCAGCTCACACGGCAAAGGACGCTCATCTACGTGAACGGGGCCGTGCGAGACCGCCTGTACGCCGACGGCGGCGATGCGGCCGGCAATCCCGCAATCACACCGTCCGGTTGGCGCGTGACGGACCTGCAGTCACCGACTCGCTGGAACAACGACCTGGAGTGGGTCGTCCTTGCCGCCTGTAACCAGCTTGAGTATTGGGGCAGCAACGAGGATGGCGCGCACGAGTATGCGAGAGCGATGCTCGGGTACCCGCGACGTGTTCATTCCATCCTGGGCTATCACGAATGGGCGCCTGAGGCTCCTTTGTACTCAGACGGACTGTATCGCGACACCAAGATCGCCCTGGACTTCATAGACAGCCAGAGCAGCTCAACGGGCTACGAGTCGATCGATTGGGCCTGGGAGAGCGCGAATGAGGCATACGGAATACCCCATTGGGCTGCGCTGAGGCACGCAGAGCATGCCGGGGAGACGATTTGGCGCCCGAAGTACGGATCCAGTGGCCTGTCCGTTGATGCGGATTCGTCCCCATGGGCCAAACCGAATATCGAGTTCGTCTACACGAGTTCAACGTTCACGAAAGATGTCTACTAGGGGGAAACATGCGCATTTCAGCAAATCTTCAGAGGCTCGCAGCGGTGTTTGTTGCCAGCGCGCTTGCGGTGTTTGTCGGTATCGGTGTCGCCAAGGCAGCGAACTCTCAGGTGCTTATCGCCGGAGACGCGGTGGTCGCTTTGGGCGGCCGCCTGTCGGAAGAAGTCGAGGCACCCCCGGTGCTGAGCGCCACCACTGAGTCGTGGTCTGAGGCTCGCGTGGCCGAGATTCTCGGCTCCACGTTGGAGACAGTGGCCGTCAGTGGTGATGGACAGGATTCAGTAGCTGGACGTTCAATGCGCCTGAAGCAAGGTGGGATGGTGCGTTTGGACATGCCGTCAGGTGGGTTCTATTTCGCGGGCGATTCCCCGGCAGGGCAGGCACCTGTGAGTGCGACTGCCGATGCCTCGGCGACCGTAGGTGCTGCGCGCAGGTACGTGGTTGCGCACGGCGGCATGCCGACAGATGCGGAGTTGTGGGGTATTCGGGATGTCGTGGCTTTGGAACTCTCACTGAGCGACACCGAGGCCGACGTCAATCGCTCGGAGGGCGCCGGGCGCAAGTGCATCGCTCGGTACGTCGAGTTCAGGCACACTGTGGGGGGAGTCCAGATCGATGGTCCGGACGGTGGCGACTGCATCAAAGTCCGTATCGATGCTGCGGGACTCGTGAATGCGTACGGGCGTACGTGGACTGCGGTCGGCACCCCTTCGGAAAGCGTGGGCTCCGCCCCGAAAGCCGTTCGAGCGCGTGAAGCCCTGCGTCGCGCGATTGTAGGCGGAGGGCCCGGTAAGGGGAGACTGGCCGGGCGGGTGGACCTGCGAAACGCCCAGATGGTCTATGTGCGGCGCTCGGTTGGCCCGAACCGGTCGAGTTTGGTGCCAGCGTGGCGTTTTGTGGTAAATGCGGGTCAGGGAGACCAGAAGCTCTTTGTGGATGCACGCAGTGGTGCAGTGATCGATTCGGAACAAGGTCAGTAGGCGAGAGAGGGAGATCCGAAAGATGCGGCGCAACAGAATCCTGCTGTCTTTACTGTTCTGCCTGCTAGCCCTCGGAGTGGTCGCATGCGGTCAGGCGAACGATGGGCATGTGGTCGTCGGAAGGTGGGGCGTTTCGACACAGTCAGGCGTCTTGGTCGAGTCTCTCGTATTCGAACCGGACGGCACCTTTCAGGTGGTGGACGCTTCCGGAATGGGGATTCAGGTGGGGTCCGCATCCTACCGGGTTATCGATGAGTCGAGAGTGGCTGCAGTCGAGCCGATCGGACCGGGCGGTACCTCTGTTGAGTTCAAAGTTGTTGGGGAGCGTCTCACTGTGACGGTTGGCGACTTGAGCGCGGGCGAGTTCAGGAGGATGAGCGACCGCTGATAGTGCGTTCACTGTGAACCGCCGTGCAATCCGCGCGGGGGTCGCGTTACGCTCGGGCACCTGCTCGGCTATCATGCACAGGTACACTTCACTCGAAACGCCATGGAGGCCCTGTGTCTGAGAAGTACGACCCGCATGCGATAGAACTGAAGTGGCAGCAGGTATGGGAGCGAGACGGCCTGTACGCTGTCGACGAGGACACTGACAAGCCCAAGTACTACGTGCTTGAGATGTTCCCGTACCCTTCAGGTGACATCCACATGGGCCATGTGCGCAACTACACCATCGGTGACGTTGTCGCACGCTTCTTCAAGATGCGCGGCTATTCGGTCCTTCATCCGATGGGCTGGGATGCATTCGGTCTTCCTGCCGAGAATGCGGCGATCAAGAGCTCTACTCATCCTGCGACGTGGACCTACGCGAACATCGAGACTCAGAAGGCCAGCTTCAAGCAGATGGGCTTCGGTTACGACTGGAACCGCCAGGTTGTCTCGGCTGACGTCGATTACTATCGCTGGGGTCAGTGGATATTCC
>JAHIQC010000126.1 GCA_018902765.1 Actinomycetota bacterium
ATAGGGATCGAACCTATGACCTTGGGATTAAGAGTCCCCTGCTCTACCAGCTGAGCTAACGGCCCACAAGCAGACGATATGATACCTGCCTGCCAAAGAAATGCAAGTCCCACTCATGAAACGCAAACGGTCCGCCGAGGCGGACCGTTCAGGAAAGCCTTGGGGTGGGTAACGGGGCTCGAACCCGCGACCTTCGGAGCCACAGTCCGACGCTCTAACCAACTGAGCTACACCCACCGTGTAATGCTTGGCACGCCCGGAGGGATTCGAACCCCCGACCTAGAGATTAGAAGTCTCCCGCTCTATCCAGCTGAGCTACGGGCGCGTGAGACGTCGACCTAGGGTGCCGCGAAGCGATACGGTACCTGCGTCGACATAGTATTGTCAATGGAGCGGCGGACGGGACTCGAACCCGCAACAATCAGCTTGGAAGGCTGATGCTCTACCAATTGAACTACCGCCGCACGTGGTCGGGCTGACAGGATTCGAACCTGCGACCCTCTGCTCCCAAAGCAGATGCGCTACCAAGCTGCGCTACAGCCCGTGCCGATCGCCTACAAGGCACGCCCTTCGCGAGCGGTGCCGTACGGGCAAGAAAGCAGTATAGGTTCATGCGCCTCGCTGGGCAAATGCGAGTTTCGCCGCGAGCCCCTATCGAGCCAGCTTTGTGCGCAGCGCCTCGAGTGCGGCTCCTCGGTGGCTGATCTCGTTCTTGCGCGCCATCGGAAGTTCGGCCATGGACAGACCTGGTGTCGCGTCGGGCAGGAACAAGGGATCGTATCCGAAGCCCTGCTCTCCGCGAGCGACAGTGCCTATGCGACCCTCGCACGTGCCGGACACCACCGTCTCGACGCCATCGGCATCGATGAGAACAATGACACTCCGAAAGCGGGCGGTGCGCTTGGCCGGTGCCACGGACTGCAGCGCAAGGAGCAGGCGCTCGTTGTTGAGCTCGTCGGTTGCGCACTCACCGGCGTAGCGAGCGGAGTACACGCCAGGTGCCCCATCCAAAGCATCGACTTCGAGCCCGGAATCGTCGGCCAAGGCCGCTATGCCGAAGCGCTCGTGGGCCGCGAGAGCTTTGATGCGGGCGTTGTCCTCGAACGTCGTGCCCGTCTCAGCCGGGGACTCCCAGCCACCCAGCTCGGCTACCGAGACGAACTCCCACCCGAACGGAGCAAGCGCCTCAGCGATCTCTTCGACCTTGTGGGCGTTGCCTGTGGCCACGACGACTCGTGTCGGCGCATCAGAGCTCAAGGACATCGGCTCCCCCGTCGATGAGTTCTCGTTGCATCGCGACCAAGCGCTCGATGCCACCAGCGGCCAAGTCGAGCAAGCTATCGAGCCTGGCGCGGTCGAACGGTGTGCGCTCGCCCGTGCCTTGCACCTCGATGAACCGCCCACTGCCATCCATGACGACATTCATGTCGATCTCGGCGATCGAATCCTCGGGATAGTCCAAGTCAAGCAGAAGCTCGCCATCCACCATGCCCACCGACGTCGCGGCGACGTGATCGAGCAGCGGGATGTCCGTGATCCGACCGGCCTCGCGCCATGTGCTGAAAGCGTCGTAGACGGCTATGTAGGCTCCGGTGATCGCGGCTGTCCGTGTACCCCCATCGGCCTGGATGACATCACAATCGACGTTCAATGTGTACTCGCCGCCCATAGCTCCCATATCGACGATCGAGCGCAGCGACCTGCCGATCAAGCGCTGGATCTCGTGGGTGCGACCCTTGGGCCCGCCACTTGTCGACTCTCGGCGACTGCGAGTGTGCGTCGAGGCCGGAAGCAAAGCGTACTCAGCCGTGACCCAGCCAAGTCCCTTGCCCTTGCGCCAGCCCGACACGCCGTCCGTGATGCTCGCAGCACACAGGACGCGCGTATCCCCCATCTCGAACATGCAGCTTCCGTGGGCGTGCCTCAGATAGCGTCTGGTGACTTTGACGGGTCTCATCTGTGCGGCACTGCGGCCGTCATGTCGTGACATCCGTGCTCCTTTCAGTGCGGACCGCTACTGCGGGCCGATGTCGAATACGTCGAATTCCGTTGCCACGTGAACGTGTGAGCCAAAGGCCGCAGTCGCCTCACATTGCGCAGACTCGCGGTCGTTTGTCGGCCACAGATGCGTGAGGACAAGCTGTAATGCGCCGGCCTGATATGCCAAGGTTCCCGCCTGAGACGCGGTCATATGTGGTGCCTGGCCCGCATACTCCTGCGGCAGCGTCGCCTCGGCAAGCAACAGATTGGCGCCCGCCGCCACTGCCATCACGCGATCGCCCAGCTTCGTGTCCGCGGTATAGCACAGCCTGATCGGGCCGTCCTCAACCAGAAGGGCGAATGTCGGGTCCGCGTGATCCACCAGTGCCGGCGTCACCGCGAGCCCGCCTACCTCCATGGTATGTCCGGCGACGAGATCCACGACCTGAAACGCTTCGAGGAACTCATCTTTACCCCTGGAGCTCAGCGGCGCCAAGATCCGCTCGATCAGACCCGGTGCCAGCGCAAGATCCAATCGACCCGAAGGACCCCCGGGAGCGTAGCGCAACAACGCCTGAAGCGTGTAGAGATCGGCGAAGTGGTCCAGATGACCGTGGGTGATGAACACCGCATCGAGGTCACCAGGCTCCATGACCCGGCCGAGGTTCGCGATGACTCCGTTGCCGCAGTCAAGAAGCACACTCGTGGAGCCGGACTGCACTAGGTGGCCCGCACATGCCTGTCCGGGACCAGCATAGCTCGCGGAGGAACCGAGCACCGTCAGTCGCATATGTTCTCCTCGGCTGGCTGGTTGAGCAGCTCGAGCAGGTGCTGCGAGGGCAGGCCTATGAGCTGCTCGAGGCTCACGCGCTCGGCTGAGTCGATGCCGTGCCGCAAGACCCGAGAGCCCAGACGGACGAACTCGCCTGGGTCCCCGGTAGTGGCGAAGTGGTAGGTCGGCACGCTGCCAGATGGCGCGAGTTGCCCTTTGCGATGAAGCGTCTCGGCAACCTCGACTGCAGTCTCCTGCGCCGAGGAGATGAGCGTCACACGCGAGCCCACGACCTGCTGTATCGAGGTCGAGAGCAGTGGGAAGTGAGTGCAACCCAAAACGAGCGTGTCGATGCCGCTGCGCTTGAGCGGATCGAGATAATCCCGGGCTATCTGATAGAAGGACGGACGCACGAAGACCTCGGAGAACTCGGCGATCCACTCCTCGAGCGCGCCCGGACCCATACGAAGCCCCGCCTCGACCACGTCGACGAACTTGGGCGTGGCCGCGCTGAACACGGTCACGCCGGCGTCAAGCGCGCGGGCCGCGTTGCTGTACGCTCCGGACTGCACGGTGCCCACCGTTCCAATCACGCCGACTTTGCGATTGAGAGTGGCATGGACCGCCGCGCGCGCGCCGGGCTCGACCACGCCTATGACCGGCACATCGAAGGCGCGCTGAGCCAAACTCAGTCCGGCTGCGGTAGCCGTGTTACATGCGATCACAATGAGCTTCACGGGACGCTCGGAAAGCCAACTGCCGATCTCGAGCACGAAGCGACGAACCTCGGAGAGGTTCCTGGGGCCATAGGGACAACGCGCCGTGTCACCGAAGTAGACGACGCTTTCCTCTGGCAGTTGACGCATGGTCTCGCCCGCGACGGTCAGACCGCCCAGGCCGGAGTCGAACACTCCGATCGGAAGGGATTCCATGCTGCGAAGTATACCTGCAGGCACCGACAGAACGCGCATCGTATACTGCTCGTCATGGAACAGACACTCATCATCTGCGTAGGCAACAAGGCACGGGGCGACGACGGGGCGGCGCGCTACGTCGCCGAGCTGCTCGAAGACCGGTTGCCTTCAGGGGTGAAGCTCGTCTCGACCCCTCAGATGGACATCGTGATGGCCGAGGATGTGGCCCTTGCGACTCGCGTGATCTTCGTTGATGCCATTCGTCGCTCATCGCCTGCAGTCCACGTACAGCCGCAAGCGGCTGGCCTGGCTGGGACCCACGCGCACGCGGTGGACCCGGCGGGCTTGGTGGCTCTGGCCGAGACCCTCTACGACTCCCGCACTCCCGCACTCCTCGTGAGCGTCGCTGCCCCTGAAATGGGTCACGATGAGGGATTGTCCGACACGGCGAAGGCCGCCTCCGAAGAAGCGGCCTTCGTGGTTCTTGGCCTGCTAGAGCAAGACTGAGCCGTCGCGCCCCGTATCAGCTACCCAGCGTCTTCCACTGGCTTAGCGTGTCCGCAGCGCCTGATGCACCCCACATGTCCACGACGCGCTGATCTCGCGCAATGGCCTCGCAGAGCTTCATGTATCCGTCGCGCTCAAGCCCCATCGTCGTGGCACCGGACGAATTGGACGCGGTCGCAAGAATCAGCATGGCCACAGCCTTGCCGAAGGAAGACTCGAGTTTCGAGCGCACGTGACTGTCAAAAGCGGCCTGGGCGTCCATCTAGTCCGCCTCTCTGACCGCGACGACCGTACCGTCCGTGTCGACCACCTCGACGGTGAGGGGCATGCGACCGATCTCATGCGTCGCGCAGGACAGGCACGGGTCGTGCGCACGTATCCCGAGTTCCATCTTTCGGACGGTGGCATCGTCGATTGCTTCGTCGCGCCCGACGTTGCGAACCGCCTCCAGGACGGAGAGATCGAGCGAAGGTGTGTTGTGTGTGGTCGCCACGATGAGGTTGGCGCGTGTGACACGCCCGACATCGTCGGCCTCGTAGTGATGCAGCAGTGTCCCGCGGGGCGCCTCGATGGCCGCGATCCCGACACCGGGGCCTCTCTCGACTTTCACTCTGTTGTCGGTGCTGAGTATCTCGTCATCGGCCAGAAGCTCGCCCATGCGCTCATAGGAAGCCACGAGTTCGATCATGCGTGCCCAGTGATAAGCGAGCACAGCGTGCACCGGTCGGCCCAGCTCTGACCGAAACGCCTGCAGCAGCTCTTCTGAGCGGGGTCCGGGCATCGAACGCGCAAGATTGATGCGAGCCAGCGGTCCGACACGGTAGGAGCCGTCATCGGCACCCAGGGACAGCAGATAGGGTGCGCGTGCGTAGCTGTGCGGCATCGTTCTCTCGCCGATGTGCTCTGCATACTCGGTCGCTGCGAACTCCTCGGCAGGTCGTCCGTCGGGGGCCATCACGTGGATGCGGCCATCATAGAGCTCGAACTCGCCTGAGGCCCCCAGAGTGCCCATTAGGGGCATGGGTATGCGTCCGTAGTTCTGATGCTGCTCAAGGAGCCTGAGGGTCGACTCACGCGCCAACTCGGCAGCGAAGAGAGCGTCGTCCATTCCGGCGGCGATCATGGCGGCCATCTGGTCGCGTTCCTCGCGGGTGATGCCCTTGCTCATTCCGCCCGGAATCGCCGATACCGGGTGGCTTGCGCGTCCACCGACGGTGACCACGATCTGCTGGCCGGTCTTTCGCAAGCCGATGGCCTTGAGCGCTAGCTCAGGCGCACCCTTCACGACTCCGAGGATGTCGCGACTGCCCGAACCGTCGCCGGTCAGAAAGTCGGGACCGGCCAGGAAGAAGAAGTGCAGCGCATGGTCCTGCGACAGGCCGCCCAGATGCAAAAGCTCGCGCAGTAGTCTCGCAGAGCGAGGTATCTCGACGTCATACATGGCCTCAACGGCCTTGACCGCCGCCAGATGGTGCGAGACCGGGCATACGCCGCAGATGCGGCTCGTGATAAGCGGCATCTCCCAGATCATTCGGTCCTGCAGGAACTTCTCAAAGCCCCGGAACTCAGTGATCTCGAAATGGGCATCCTGCACAAGGCCGTCATCACCCAGGAACAACGAGATACGCCCGTGGCCTTCGATCCGCTTGGTGTCCGGAAGGTGGATGACTTCACTCATCGCCATCACCTCCGTGGTCATAGATTGTGGGAAATATCGAGATCGGCATACTGAATCGGTACCCCGTGCCCACGAGGTCGTCCATGAACATGATCGCGCCTGCAGGCAGCACCGCCGCCAGGGCATCAACCATTTTGCCGCCCTGCTCAAACTCCGGACGGCTCGGGCCTTGGCATCCACGGCAAGGCACGCCCGCGACGGTGCAGCGGGCACCGCAGCCTTCGCGGGTCATCGGACCCATGCAGATGACACCCTGTTCAAGGAAGCAGACCTCCGGGTCGATCTCATCGAGCTCCATGATTGCGTAGACCGAATCAGAGACGAATTCCGAGGAATGCTCAAGGAGCTTGATCTTGGTGCGACCGCACTCGTCGCACATGTTGCGGCGCGGCAAGGCCCAATCGCGGCCCTCGAGCGCCGCGGTGAGCGCCTCGAGCAAGGTCTCGGTCTCGGGCGCACAGCCCGGTACCGACATGTCCACGGTCACAAAGTCCGAAATCGGCTGCACGCGCGCGGTGAGTGCCGGCAGGCCTGTCGGTCGCTCCCCGACCCCAAGTGCCGTGTCCAGCACCTCGGTGCGCGTCGAGAGGTTGCGCAATCCGCCGATGCCGCCAAGTGCGGCGCACGAACCGACAGCAACCAAGGTACGGCTCGCCTTGCGAGCTTGAAGTAGTTTCTCGATGTCACGCTCTGTCGTGACTGCACCCTCAACGAGGCACACGTCGCAATCGGTCAGATCATCTTCGGCAACAAGGGGCGAAGCTACAAGATCCACGGCTTCCAAGAGGGGCAGCAGCGCCTCTCCGGCGTCGAGAAGCGAGACGTAGCATCCTTCACAGCCCCCAAGAACCACATGCGCCAATCGTGGCTTGCTCATTGCGGGCCTCCCTTGCCGTTGGCGAGGGAGCCCAAGGTGGCGTACACCGCATTGATCTGCTCGACGAACCTCTCGCCTTCGAACGGCGAGATATCCACGATCCTCAAGCGGGCGTCGTCAAGATGGCGCGATCGCAAGACGGTACGAAGAAGGTTGATCCTGCGGTCCATATCGAGATTCCCGATCAGGTTATGGCAGTGACCCTCGCGGCAACGGAACACCGTCACACCGTCAAAGCCGGCCTTGAAGGCCTCCAGGACGTAGAGCGTGTCCAACCGCCCACCGCATGGGATGCGCAGCGGCAAGAAGGAAGCGGGATAGGATTCACCGCTCTCTTCGATGTAGGCAGATGCGCCGTCGGCGGCAGGATATCCGCAACCGGCACACAAGAAGCCCAAAACCTTGTCGCCTACGACCTCGGACTCCGCGAGTCCCCTGATCGTCTCGACGAGGTAATCGTGGGGTGCGCTGATGATGTCTCGTGCGCCCACCGGGCAAGAGACGACGCACTTGCCGCATGCCCGGCAACGGCGAACGTCGACATGAGAAAAGCCGTCCTCGCCCAAGCTGCACGCCCCGAAAGCGCAGGTACGCACACACGACGCACAGCCGCCGCAGAGCGTCTCGTCGACCTGAGAGACATCCATGTAGTGGGTCGTCGTGGGCTGAGAGAGCTGAAGAACAAGAGCCATCGCTGCCGAGTCCGCGGCAGCAACCTTCTCGCGTGTTCTGTCTCCGCTCGATCGAACGGGAACGACCATGATGCCCGGATCGATGGTCTCGGAAGGATGAGTGTCCGGATCGATGGAACGGGCATGCCCGTTCTCATCGATGTCGACCTTGAAGTGGCCGCGAAGCTCCTCGATCCACTGTGTGACGTCGGGGCGAGCCAGGAGAATACCGCCGACTCTGTAGTGCGCTGATCCGGCGTCCGAATTCAGCACGATATCGAAGTCGCCCACCCAACCCGAACCATC
>JAHIQC010000127.1 GCA_018902765.1 Actinomycetota bacterium
CCATCGAAACGGCGTGCAGGCTCGATCATGTCGGCCACATACACGCACATATCGAGGTCGGTCATCTCAGGTGAGCCGACGGTGTGACGTTCGATCGCGTCCAACACAGCAGGCGACAAATCAGTCATCGCCGAGGAAAGCTGGGCTCGTCCCACCCTGGCGTGCAGCAGATATGGCACGTCGTGATCGATGGGGGCCATCTCGAGCCCAAGCCGCTCGGCTTGGGCGAACAACTCGTCCGGTGATTCGTCGCGCGCCCAGTCGTGAAGAAGGCCGGCCAACCATGCTTGGTCCGGATCGACTCCGTGGCGCCTCGCAAGTTCCTCGGCGGCTTTCGCGACCGCACGGCAGTGATCCGCGGATCGTGGGCTTACACGGCCTGTGAGAGCCTCAAGCGCGCTTTCGCGCGTCGTAGTCATCAGAACGCCTCACGGTACAGGCCGTACTTGTGGATGTAGCCTGCAACGGATTCGGGTGCCAGATAGCGAATCGGCCTGCGTTGGGAGACCCGCTCGCGGATATCGGTGGAGCTGATGGCCAATGCGGGGACTTCGATGAACTCGATATCGAGCGCCGCCAGTTCCTCGGCGTACTCAACGAAAGCCGCTTCCAAGTCGTAGCCCGGTCTGGTCGCGGCGATGAACGTGCATAGGCCCCGGAAGCGCTCGGCATCCTTCCACGTCGCGATGTCCCACACCGCATCGGCGCCGGTGATAAAGAAGAGTTCCGACTGCGGCCCGTACTGCTCGCGCAAAGCCAGCATCGTGTCGACCGTGTAGGTGAGTCCCGGGCGGTCGATCTCCATGCGCGACACATCGAAATCGGGATTGGATGCGGTGGCGATGACCGTCATCAGGTAGCGGTGTTCTGCGCTCGTGACCGCGCGGTCCGTCTTGCGCGCCGGCTGGCCCGTGGGCATGAACACGACCCGATCCAGGTTGAACTGAACCAAGGCCTCCTCAGCGGTGACCAGGTGACCCAGATGAACGGGATCGAACGTCCCGCCCATTATGCCGAGGCGTACTTTCGTTCTCACTCCCGGATCTGGCCGCTTCCATATGCAATGTACTTCGTGGACGTGAGCGCGGTTAGTCCCATGGGGCCTCGCGCGTGAAGCTTCTGGGTCGAGATGCCGATCTCGGCACCGAGTCCGAACTCGCCGCCGTCAGTGAAGCGCGTCGAAGCGTTGACGTAAACTGCTGCAGCATCGATCTCGTTCAGAAAGCGCTGTGCGGCCATGTAGTCGTTGGTGACGATGGCCTCGGAGTGCTTGGTGCCGTAGGTGTTGATGTGGCGGATGGCCTCGTCGAGGCCCTTGACGACCTTCACCGAGATCTTCATGTCCAGGTACTCGGTGCCCCAGTCTTCCTCGGTGGCAGCCTCGATGCGCATGACGGCACCAAGCGAACGAGTGGCCTCATCGGCGACGATGGCGACACCCGCCGACTCGAGCTCCTTCAGGATCGCGGGCAAGACGCGCTCGTATACATCCTCGTCGACCAGAAGCGACTCAGCTGCGTTGCATACGCCGGGTCGCTGGACCTTGGCATTGATCACGATCTTGCGCGCCATGTCTGCGTCGGCCTCGGAGTGGATGTAGATGTGGCAGTTGCCCACACCGGTCTCGATGACCGGAACTTTCGCGTTCTCGACAACGCTGCGAATCAGACCGGCTCCCCCACGAGGGATCAGCACGTCGATAAGGCCGTGCAGCCCCATGAGTTCCTCGGCAGCTTCACGATCGGTGGACTCGATGATCTGAATGCAGCCCTCGGGCATGCCGGCGGCTGTCGCCGCGTTGGAAAGCACGTTCGCCAGCGTGATGTTCGAATTAACGGAAAGCGAGCCACCGCGCAGCACCACGGCGTTGCCGGTCTTGATACACAAGCCGGCGGCGTCAGCGGTCACGTTTGGGCGCGCCTCGTAGATCATGCCGACCACGCCAAGCGGCACGCGGATCTTGGACAGCCTGATGCCATTGGGCATCGTGTAGCCTTCCACGACCTCGCCCACCGGATCGGGCAGCAGGGACAGTGCGCGCAGGGCCTCAGACATCGACTTGAGTCTGGCCGGACTCAGCTCGAGCCTGTCGAGCAAAGAGGCGCCGACGTTCTTGGCGCGCGCCGCATCCATGTCACGGGTGTTGGCCTCAAGGATGCTCTCTTGATGGTGGGTCAGAGCGTGCGACATCGCCAGCAAGGCGCGATTGCGCTGTCCGCTGGAGGTGATCGCCAGCCTACCTGCGGCCTCACGAGCCTTCTCGGCGAGCATGATAACTTCCGACATCGGTGCAGCTCCCTCATCACTTTGTTCCAACGAATGCTACAGGATGACCAGATGGTCCCTGTGAACGACTTCGACTCCCACGACATGCGGCACATCCTCGGCGATCTGCGAGGATTTCATACCTTTCACCCGATCAAGATCCGCCGAGGAGACAGCGGTCAATCCCCGCGCCACGACGCCACCTTGCCCGTCACGCAATTCTATCGCATCGCCAGGCACGAACGTGCCGAACACGCCGACCACGCCGGCTGGCAGCAACGACTTGCCCCGAAGCGTGAGCGCTTCTCTGGCGCCGTCGTCGATGACGATGTGGCCGGACGGCTTGTTGCCAACGGCGATCCACAGCTTGCGAGCGCCGATCGCCTGGTCCGCACCGGCAAAGAAGGTTCCAACCGGCTTACCCAGGGCTGCATCAGTGATGACATCGGTCCGCCGACCGTCGCACACCACAGTCGGGATGCCGGCACGCATGAGCACCTTCGCCGCCTCGACCTTGGTGAGCATGCCGCCCGAGCCCATCTTCGAGCCCGCACCGCCAGCGGCCGACACCATCTGCTCGGTCAACTCTGAGACATGCTCAAGCAGTTCAGCTTCTGCATCGAGCCTTGGATCGGCGGAGTAGAGCCCCTCTATGTCTGAGAGGATCACCACCAGATCGGCAGCCACCATCACCGCCACGAGCGCGGCGAGCGTGTCATTGTCGCCGAAACGGATCTCGTCTACGGCGATCGTGTCGTTCTCGTTGACGACGGGCACGCAACCCAGCGACAGCAGTCGATCGAACGTGTCCCGCGCGTGCAGATACGCCTGGCGGTCCTTGGTGTCGTTGCGTGTGAGCAACACCTGACCGACGACCATGTCGAACTGGGCGAAGAGTTTGGCATACATGCCGATTATCTCCACCTGACCCACGCTGGCCGCAGCCTGCAGCGTTGGCATGTCCGAAGGTTTGGCGACCATCCCAAGTGTCCGAAGGCCCGCCGTTATGGCCGCGCTGGACACAAGGATCGGCTGCCAGCCGTCAGACTTGAGCGCATGGATCTGGCGTGCGATATCGGATGCGATATCCAGGTCCAGTCCGCCCTCGGCGCGCGCAAGCGTCGAGGTGCCCACCTTGATCACAATCCGACGATTCGCGGCCATCTACTGCTCCCTACTCGAGCTCGTCTTCGATATGTTCGACCTCTTCGTCGACGCCCATGATGCCTTCGAACTCGAACGTCACACCCGCTATATGGATGTCGTCTCCGTCAACGGCGCCAGCAGCTTCCAAGGCCTTCTCAACCCCGGCCTTCATGAGACGCTTCTGAAGGAATGCGAGTGCTTCATCATTGCCCATCTCAGTCATGATGACCATGCGCTCGATACCCTTGCCGATGACCCGCCATCCCTCACCCTCGCGAACCACGCTGAACGTACGCTCATCGGTGCGATGATGCACGTAGCGGGCTTCGACCTGGGTCGAGGCCAGGACGGCCGCAGCCTGACGCTCCTCGTGCACCATGTCACCCACGCGCAGAATCAGCGAATCCACGTTCTCGCCAGTTGCTGCGGAAACCGCAAAGTACGGTACCTCACGCTCCTCGGCGAGCTTGGCCAAGGCTTCCGAGGCGTGCTCGGTGCCCTCTATGTCGGACTTGTTGCCTACTAGTACATAGGGACGCTTGGCCAACTCGTCGGCATGCGAAGCGAGTTCACCCTCGATGATCGCGACGTCCTCGAGCACGTCACGATTGTCGTAGCTTCCCGTGAGATCCACCACATGAATGATGAGCGCCGTGCGTTCGATATGCCGAAGAAAAGCGTGGCCAAGGCCCTTGCCCTCGCTCGCGCCCTCGATAAGACCGGGAACGTCGGCAACCACGTAGCTGTAATGTCCGGCGCGCACGACACCCAGGTTCGGAGCCAGGGTCGTGAACGGGTAATCAGCAACCTTGGGCCTGGCGGCGCTCATCCGTGCGATGAGAGACGACTTGCCCACACTCGGGAATCCCACAAGCGCAGCGTCTGCCAGAAGCTTCATCTCTAGCGCGACCCAGCATTCCTCGGCAGGTTCACCGAGTTCGGCGAAGGCAGGAGCACGCCTCGTGGGGGTCACGAAGTGAATGTTGCCTCGGCCGCCACGACCGCCACGGGCGACCACCGCGCGCTCGCCTTGTTGAGTGAGGTCGGCTATCAACACACCTGTTTCGCCGTCACGAACCACGGTACCCAGCGGAACCCTCAAGATCATCTGCTCGCCGTTGGCGCCGTTCAGACGTGAGCCCTTGCCGTGCACTCCTCGCTCGGCCTTGTAATGGCGCTTGTAGTGATAGTCCAGGAGCGTGGAAATGGCGCCATCGGCCTCAAGGATCACGTCCCCGCCGTTTCCGCCGTCGCCGCCATCCGGGCCACCCCTGGGCACATGCGCTTCACGCCGAAACGATCTGCAGCCAGCGCCGCCGTTGCCGGCGGTCACGTGTATCTTTGCCTCATCTATGAACATGGTCCTACCTCCGTGCTGTGCATCGCGAGGACTATACAAAGACCCCCCGCCCCGTGTATCGGAGCGGAGGGCCTTGTCGAAGTCACTATTTCGCGCTGCTCCGGGCTGTCTCTCCGCTAGCCCTCGAGCGGTCGGATGTGCACGCGGCGCTTGAGCCCACGCGTGAACTCCACGGTACCGTGAATCTTGGCGAACAAAGTGTCATCTCCGCCACGGCCGACGTTCTCGCCGGGGTGAAAGTGAGTACCACGCTGACGCACGATGATCGAACCCGCGGTCACAGTCTCGCCGCCGAAACGCTTGACGCCAAGGCGCTTAGCCTTGGAATCGCGACCGTTCTTTGTACTTCCGAGGCCTTTTTTATGAGCCATGATCCACTACCTACCTATCCACGTCTCGGGGCGAGTCGTTCGTCCCGCAACTTACTCGTCGTACTTCTTCGCGTGAACGCCACAGTACTTGGAGCCTTCTTTGGCCTTCTTGGTGCAGCGCTCGCCATCGGCTTTCAGTGCTTCACACTGATCGGCGACGACCTCGACCGCAGCCGCCTTGGCGACCTTGGCCTTGGGCTCAGCCTTCTTTGCCGGCTTGGCAGCGACCTCGGCCTTGGGCTCAGCCTTCTTGGCAGGCTTGGCAGCGACCTTGGCCTTGGGCTCAGCCGTCTTGGCCGAGACCTTCTTGGCACCGCCTGAAGTGGCGATATCCGTGACCAGAATCTTCGTCAGATTCTGACGATGACCCTTGGTGCGCTTGTAGCCCTTACGCTTCTTGAACTTGAAGATAAGCAGCTTTTCGCCCTTGAAATGCTCAACGATCTCAACAGTCACGGTTGCTGCAGCCGCGTCGGAGCCGACGACGATATCATCGCCATCTGCTACGAACAGGACATCCAAGGTGACCGCTTCGCCGATTGCTGCGTCGAGCTTCTCGACGATCGCGATGGTACCCTTCTCGACCTTTAGCTGCTTACCGCCGGTAGATACGACAGCGTACATACGGAAAACCCTCTCACTCGCTGATTGCGCAAGGGAGTATGCTAGCAGGGCGTATGCGGACAGTCAATCGAAATCGCCCGATGACGCACGCCACTAGGCCCCTTCACTCGAGTCCGCTGGGCAGAAGTCCCGCCCTGCCCTCGATAAGGACGCGCACCTCCGTTGGCGCACAATCACTTTCAGCCACTATTGCCACTTGCTTGCCAGTCTCTGCGCGTAGCGCCGCCACGACGTTCTGGCCCGGAACCATGAGCAACGCGTAGGTATCTTCATGTACCCCGAACAGATACGCAGCTGACTTGCCTTGGCGCAGAATCTCACGCATTCTACGCTCCGCTGAGATGCGTCTGGTGGTCGAAGACAGAGTTCGGCCTTCTCCTTTGCAGCATGCGCACGGCTCGGTCAGAAGACCGTAGAGTCCGTCGGTCACGTTCTTGCGGGTCATCTCGATCAGGCCGAGTTTGCTGATCTCTGTCACGCGTGTCTTGGTACGATCGCGCTCAAGGGCCGTGGTCAGCCTTTGCATGACTTCGACCTTATGGAAGTGGTCCTCCATGTCGATGAAGTCGATCACGATGATTCCACCGATGTCACGCAGCCTCAGTTGACGCACGACCTCATCGGCAGCCTCGATATTGGTCTTGAATATCGTCTCCTCGAGGTTCTTTCGACCCACGAACTTGCCGGTGTTCACGTCGATGGCCGTGAGCGCCTCGGTCTTGTCTATGGTGATGTGGCCGCCACTGGACAACGAGACCGCGCGACGAAGCGCCGAGTCGATGGCGGGCTGCAAATCGTACACATCGAACAAAGGCACCTTGTCGCGGTAATGCTGAACACGGCGCAGCAGCTGAGGCGAGGTCTTCTTTAGGAACGAGGTGACCTTCTCGTAGACCGACTTGTCGTCGATCACAAGCCGTTTGAAGTCCTCGGAAAGGACATCTCGCACGAGGCGCAGCGCAACATCCATCTCGGTGTAGATGACCTCGGGGGCCAAGCCTTCTCGGGCCTGATGACTGACGCGCTTCCACAGGCGAAGG
>JAHIQC010000128.1 GCA_018902765.1 Actinomycetota bacterium
ACAGCTCTCACTGGAGGTGTATGCAGTCATCGACATCCTTCGCAGGCCTTCTGAACGCATCACAGGGGGCAACAAGTGGCTGTGGCTTGCAGTTGTTCTTCTGGTCAACATGATTGGCGCCATCGTGTATCTGATCGTTGGGCGCAAGCCTGCGCCTGAGACCGGCTTTGTAGCGGCTCCCGTCACCGGTGACGCAGCGCAGGAGGCTGTGGACGCCCTGTATGGGCCGGGAGCGACCAAGTGAGAACACAGCAGACTACAGCGCCTGCAATTGAGATATCTCAGCTCACCAAGTCGTATGGAGCCGCCCGCGCACTCGACGGAGTAGACATCAGCGTGCCGGAAGGGTCCGTGTTCGGGTTCCTCGGCCCCAATGGGGCAGGGAAGACGACCACCTTGCGCATCATGACCGGGCTGGCCGATCCGAGCTCAGGCTCGGTCAGGATATTTGGCCGCGACGTCCGCGATCCGGAGACCCGGCGTTCGATAGGCTTTCTTCCGGATGTTCCCGGGTTCTACCCATGGATGAACGCGCGCGAGTTCCTCCGTTTCGCCGGGGGCCTCTTTGGTCTGACCGGCCGCGTGCTCGATGATCGGGTCGACGTGCTGCTGCGTCTTGCGGGCCTTGAGGACGTCAAGACGCGCGTCGGGGGCTACTCGCGGGGCATGAAGCAGCGCCTCGGAGTGGCGCAGGCCCTCATCAACGCCCCTCGACTGCTGCTACTCGACGAGCCCACCAGCGCTCTGGATCCAATCGGGCGCAAGGAGGTTCTTGAGATGATCTCCTCGCTCAGGGGCCGAACGACGGTATTCTTCTCGACCCACATACTGGCCGACGTGGAACGCGTGTGCGACACGGTCGCAATTCTCGACAAGGGCCGGGTACTCACCCAAGCGTCGATCGATGACCTCAAAGCACGCTACGGCGCTCATCGACTCATGCTGGAGGTGGACAAAGACCCCTCAGGATTTGCCGAGGAGTTACGAATGAAGCCGTGGGTCAGTGCGGTGGACATCCAAGCTGACGGCACGATGGCTCTCACGCTCTCGGATCTCTCGCAGGCACAAACCGAGATCCCGACGCTTCTGGTCCAAAGAGGCTTGGCGCTCAAGCGCTTCGAAGGTGGGGAAGTGGGACTGGAAGAGGTATTCGTCGATCTGGTGAAGGGAGGCGCGAGATGAAGGGCGCGATACGTTTCCTTGGAAAAGAGTTCACTGAGATCGTACGCACGTGGCGAATATGGGTCGTTCCGGGGCTGCTGCTGTTCTTTGCGATCACCTCTCCGATTTTGGCGATCATGACCCCGGCGCTGATCGAGAGCCTGGCCCAAGGGCCATCAGGAATTCAGATCATCGTGCCTGATCCGACCTACCTCGACGCGTACGCGCAGTGGGTCGGCAACCTCCAGGAGATCGTGATGTTCGCTCTCATCTTCACCGCGGGCGGAATGATCGCTGGCGAGCGGAGCCAGGGAACGGCCATTCTGGTGTTGACCAAACCGGTCTCCAGGGCCAGCTTTGTCGTTGCGAAGTTCGTCTCAAACCTAGTTCTCTTGGCGGCATTCACAGTCACGGGAGCACTCGCGTGCTGGGGTGTGACCTACCTGGTGTTTCACGAAGCCCCGGTGAGTCGGCTCGCCGCATCGACGGCCGCGTGGCTCGCGTACGCGGTTCTCATCCTCGCGTTTATGACGCTGTATTCGGCCCGATTCAAGTCCCTTGCCGCTGGTGGTGCGGGACTGGGCACCTTCTTTATGATTTCCGTGCTCACGCTTTGGGGTCCAGCGGTGAAGTACTCGCCTGCGGGGCTGCTCAAAGCATCTGGGGATCTTCTTACCGGCACGCAGGTCGACCTCGCATGGCCGCTGCTCACGACGGCATTGGGCGTTGTCCTACTCCTCGGAGCAGCGATCTTGGTGTTCAGGCGTCAAGAGATCTAGTGGGCTGGGGCAGCCCTTAACAGCCGGCCATTTCCGCGGCCAAGTCGTCAAGCAACATGTGATCAGCTTCGATAGCGCTTACCGCCGCAAAGACCTCGCGGATGCGTTCGTTCGTTGCGCGCGCCACGACTTGAGCGTAGAAGGCCGATGCACGGGTCTCGCGAAGCTTCGATTCGGCGATGTTCGCGCACCAGTCATCGGGCGCGCTGCCGGGCTCCATGAGGTCGGTGGGTTTGCCTACGCACGCAAGTTTGCAGAATACCGAGCAGTGCTCGGCCTCGATCTTGGCGAGGCGTTTGTACGCTGAAGCGAGTTTCAGGTCGTCGTGATAGGCGGCCATCGCCAGATAGAAGCGCGTGTTGCTCAACTCAAGCTCGATGGCCTCCATCAGGTCGTTGCGCTCGACCTCGGTCAAATCGACCGCGTTGATGTCTTCGGGATACTCGGAGGTATCCACGAAGAGCTCGCGATGAGCACCGCAGAAGGGGCAATGACTGGGTGCCTCTGAACCAAGGAAGGTCTCTCCGCAGATTCGGCAGCGATGCATCTTCATCATGATTCCTCCAGCGTGATCAGGCGGACGGGAGGGACATGGCGTCAGCGACGGCCTCGCCGAATCCATAAGCGGATTCCGGGCCGATACCGGTCACGATGCGTCCCTCGGTCTGGACGGGGTTTCCTGTGTACAGCGCGCCAGCCGCGCGCAGCACGTCTTCTTGGCTGGGGAAGCTCGTGGCCCGCTTGCCTGACAGCAGCCCCGCTCGGGCGAGTATCGTCGGAGCGATGCAAATCGCCGATACGATCTTGCCCGCCTTGTACATCGACGCGGCCAGGCCCTGCGCTGTCTGATCGTCAAAGAACACCTGCGCACCCTTGCCGCCGACAAACACAACAGCGTCGTACTCCTCGGCAGACGCATCGCGAAGCGCTATGTCGGCTACCGCAGTGAGTCCGAACCGCCCTTTGCAGATGCCTGGCTCCATGCTCGCCACGGTTACTGTAGCTCCGCGGCGCTCGAGTACCTCACGAGGATGCTCGTATTCTTCGTCACGGAACATTTCGGGTGCGATGACCATCAGTACGGCTGGCATCTGAGCTCCCTTGCTGCAGGTAGGTTCTGTACCCGATGATACCCGAGGCCGTGGCACATGCGCGGGAATCGATGGAGGTTCTGTGTGCGTCGGCCTACAGAGATGTCTGAGTGCTAACATGTCGCGCTGGGTGCGCGTGGTGCGCCGTGACCGGCCGGCACCGGATGACAGTACCGAACAACACACGAACGGGAGTCGCCGGATGCCCGGATGGCTGATCAAACTCAGAGATGTGCTCACATCGCGGATGGTAGTCCGTTGGGGCTTCCTCGCCTTCTTCCTGTTCGCAGTAAGTCGTCTTCTCGCCTTCGTGCGTTGGGCGAGTGGCGATGGTCCCTACGTTCATCGCCCTGAAGCGGTCGCGGGGCTTCTGCCCGTCGGTCACTTCACGAGCTTCTTCGCGTGGATCAAAGGTGGGGGATGGGACACTCTATTGCCGGCGGGACTCGTTATCATCATCGCCGCAGTTGTCACATCACTGCTCTTCAAGCGCGGCTTCTGCGGCTGGATCTGTCCGCTCGGCACGGTTTGGGAGTCCGCCGCGCTCGCCGGCCGCAAGCTCATGGGTGGTCACAACCTGCGTTTGCCACGCTGGCTCGATCTTGTCGGTCGTTCATTCAGATATCTCATCGCTGCGGCGATATTCTTCTTCTTGCTGATGGTCCCGTTACAAGAGGCAGTGAACTTCCGCCAGCTGCCCTATATGTGGGTTGCCGACGTAAAGACCATCCAGAGCTTCGCGAACCCGGTCTTCATCCTGATCTTCGCGCTGGCATTCGTCCTGTCCATGCTGTTCGGGCCCGTATGGTGCCGCTGGCTATGCCCGCTCGGCGCTTGGTACAGCGTCCTTGGAATCGCATCTCCTTGCACCGTGCGCCGCACTGAGTCCAACTGCATCCACTGCCATCGCTGCAACGACATATGCCATGCATTCGTAGACGTTGAGAAGGCTGTCAGCGTGAGGGCTCCGGAATGTGATGGCTGCATGGACTGTGTTCGAGTCTGTCCTGCCGAGGAGTGCCTCGAAGCGACTGCACCCGGTGGGATTCGGATCGCACCATGGGCCTGGGCCCTTATGGTCGTTGTGTTGTGGCTGGGCATCTTTGGGTTCGCAAAGTTCACTGGCCGCTGGGACACGACCATCCCCGATGAGGTGTTCAAGCAAGTCATCAACTCAGGGCAGCTTCAGGAGAAGACACCAGGCGGTTTCTGAGCCTGGTGGGTGGCAGCGATTTCTCTCTTGGGGTACCTTGTATACAACTTTGTGTACAAACCTTGAGCTTCGGCACTGTGTGCCGCATCTCGCTTACGACCTAGGGGACCTGATGGACACCATGGAACGCAGCGCAACGCTGTCTGACGGCATAAGCGCCCGCATTTCGGCCTTCACCGAGCGTCGCGAGGCGCTTCAGGCAGCGAACAGATACTTCTACTTGCAGCCCACCGTCGGACCGGTGAACCATACGGTCCAGATGGCAGATGGTCGCGAGATGGTCATGCTGGCCAGCTACAGCTACTTGGGGCTCATCGGCCATCCCCGCATCGATCAAGCGACTATGCTCGCGGTCGAGGAGTATGGCTCCGGAGCTGGCGGCGTTCGTCTGCTCACCGGGACGAACGACCTTCACGAGAAGCTTGAGTCGCGAATCGCATCGTTCAGTGGTCGCGAGGACGCGTGTGTCTACTCAAGTGGCTATGTGACCAACCTGGCGATCATCACGGGCCTTACCG
>JAHIQC010000129.1 GCA_018902765.1 Actinomycetota bacterium
AAGGCCGGTATGTCCTGGGAAATCCGCGACGGCATCGTACCTGAGGGCATCTGCGCCGCGGCCTGGAACTCGATCCAGCCCTACGTCGTGTCGCTTCGCTATGGCGGCAAGATGCCGTGGAGCGGCGAGGCCGAGATGAGTGCGTGCTGCCCGGACCCGGCGAACCCCGTCGTGTTCAAGATGACCGTCATACAGGAGTAGGACGCCTGTGCCTTCAGCTGCCACCCGTTGGGTTGCCATTGATTTTGAGACAGCTAACCGCGAGAAGGCCAGCGCCTGTGCGCTCGGACTCGTGGTCATCGAGGATGGATTCATCGCCGAGGAGCGCTCCTGGCTCATCCAGCCGCCCGGCAACTACTTCGAGTGGCGCAACACCGAGATCCACGGCATCGACGAGGACCGCGTGGCTCAAGAGCCCGAGTTCGACGAGGCGTGGGACCAGATCGGCCCGTACCTGCAAGGCGCGGTCATCCTTGCGCACAACGCGAGCTTCGACATCGCGGTACTGCGCGGGTCTCTGGCCCACTACGACCTCGAACCGCCCGCGACGCCAGGTTACCTGTGCACCGTCAACATGGCGCGCAAGGTCTGGCCTCGGCTTCCCAATCACAAGCTCGACTCCGTGTGCGGATACTGCGGTATCGACCTCGTACACCATGATGCGGCGTCTGATGCGCGAGCCTGTGCGAGCATTGCATTGCGGTGTCGTCGCGAGACCGGTGAGCCGACACTCGAGGCGCTCGCGGAGCGACTCGGGATGGTACCGCGCTCGCTTGTGTAGGGCTCTACACAGCGGGAAGCGCCCGCGAGGTGCCACTGTTTGTCGCGAGTGTGGGCTGGAACCCGGCCCGTCGGAGCGCCCGAAGGATTTGCGCCACAGTCGCCTTTGCGTCGTCGTACATGACCGACACGAGTCCGATCGAAGCCACCGCCGCGACACGCGCGACACCAGCGATGGCTCCCAGTGCCGCCTCAACGAGCGCAAGCCCCTCCTCGCCCGAAAGTCCTGAAGTCATGAGATGGATTGCTCTGAGCATGACTGCCTCCTCACGTAGCGCCGGCGTATGTGCCGACAGGAACATCCTCCCTCTGCGCGATGGACGACGCGTCGCCCAAGAGTGGTGATTCGGTGATACGCCGATGGAGGCAGTGACGCTTCGCGCCTACGCCGAGGAGACTACCTGCGACCGCGCTTTCGAGGAGCCGGGTGCTCGTCGAGCAGCAACGGCACGTCGCCGGTCCGAATCTTGCCGAGGTACAGGTCCTCGGCGAATCGCTCGAATCCCGGGACCGTGACAAGCCCGCCGACGCGATCGGCGATGCGGTCCTGCAGCTCGTCGGAGGAGAGCTCGGCATCGCTTGCGAGCATCACGATGTTGCGAGTCAGATCGCGCGCGTCGGTAGCGATGTCGACCGGGAAGGTCCAGACGTTTCGCCACACGTTGGATGCGGTGCGGTGCAAGCTGCGGAAGTGTCGGCTGTGCGGGCCGTAGACCGAGCCGAACACGTTGTAGGCGATCGCGCCGTCGGGGGCCATGTGGTCGCGACAGCTGCGCATGAACTCTTCGGTGGTAAGGGGTCGCGGGACGCGGTCGTCGGCAAAGGCGTCGATCGTGATGATGTCGTAGATCTCGGTTGAGGCGGCGAGTACCTCGCGGCCGTCGCCGACGATCACCGTGATGCGCGGATCATACGGCAGCGCGAACAGCGCATGTGCAATCTCAACGACAGCCGGGTCGAGCTCGACCGCGTCGATGTGCATGAAGGGGTAATCACGCCACATGCGTTTCACGAGGGAGCCGCCGCCCAGACCGATAGACAGCGTGCGCGTGGCGCTCGGCTTCACGGCCATCGTGATGTGCAGGTAGCCGACATACAGGATGTCGGTCTCGAACGGATCGTCGATATGCATCGAGGACTGATGGTTGCGCTCGAAGCGCAGCAGGCGCACACCGCCGTCCTCGGTGACGTGGAGCTGGTGGTATGCGGAGTCAAATTCAGTCATGGGGATTCGATTCACCAGGACTCGGCAGTTCTGCGAGGATCGCCGGCAGATCGTGCGCGACGGTGAGCCACACCGACTCCATGTCGACGGCATCGTACTCGTGCGCCAGCCGGTTTCGCATGCCCGCCATTTGCGCCCATGGCACGCGCGGATACTTGGCGCGCTCTGTGGCGGGGATCCGCTTGGCCGCCTCGCCAATCACCTCAAGGCAGCGGATAACCTTGTCCTGCGCGCCGGTGTCCTGCAGGAACGTGCGAAGATCCTGTCCCCCGATGTACCCGAGCGCCCGGTCGGAGTACGTGACGATGTCGACCAGCGAGGCCTCAGGGTCGCGCATACAACGTCCTCGCCGAGTCGAGGATCTCGTCTCTGCGGATGATGTTGCCGCTCCGCTCGATCGCCCTTCGTGACACCAGGTCCACCCGGCGACGCAGCAACGCCGAGAGTTCAGTCTCGTGGTCAGACATGTCCAGCAGAGATGGGGTCCGGCCGCTTTCATAGGTGACGAGTACGTCCACGTCGCTGTTCGCGCAGAAGCGGTCGCCAAGGATCGAGCCGAAAAGGTCGAGCCGCGCGACGTGGTGCGACCTCGCGAAGGCGGCGATGGCCCCTGGTGATGTCGCCGTCCGGCGGAGTGCATTGAACGCTTCGGTGTCGGCGCCCGGGAGAGCCACGCCGTACTGTGCGGTGGACTCGGCTGCGAGCGGTGCATCGGCCTCAGCGAGATCATAGCCCAGCGCTTCGGCGACCCGCGTGACCCGATCGAGCGAGGCTGAGCGGTAGCGCGTCGCCTCCCAGCGCGCTATCTGCGGCTGTGCGACTCCGACCAGCTCGCCAAGTTCGCGCTGCGTGAGACCGCCGGCACGGCGCGCCGCCACAAGGTCGCGGCCGATATCTCTAACGTTTCCCATAGAAGAAAGATAACACAGGAGATATATATAACACAGACGTTATACCTGCCTCGCCCGACATCGCGAGCGACCCGCCCCCGAAGTTTGGGAACGGGACGAATCGGCCGGACCACACCGCGAACGGGCCGCGGACACCTCGCAAGATCACTGCGCGTTGTCGGAGTAGTGAACCTGTGCGACGGTCCCGGCCACGCCTGCCACGAACGTGAGCGCAAGCACCACGTAGCTGCTCGCCGGCAGTGTCTCGGGCTGGCCCACCATGCCGATCATGAGCGGCACGATCGACCAGGGGAACCAGTCGGCCCACCCTGTCTTGCCGAAGAGGTTACCGAGCGCCATCATCGCCAGCGCGAAGCCCAGTGGCGGCATGAAGCCGCGACCCAGGACCGTGATCCAGGCGATCACCGGCACGAGCAGATAGGAGATCCCCGCTGCGAGCAGGGCGTTGCGCACACCGCCCGCCGCCATCTCGGCTGTGAGGCCCGGCAACCCGAGCGCGAGTCCGATCGCGAACGCCTCGGCGAGCACAGCGACCACCAGCGTCATCCACCATGCGAGTGCGACGATGAGTTTGGCTATCACGAACCACTCACGGCGCACCGGCAGCGCAAGCAGGTTCTTGGCGGTGCCCTCGGTGTACTCGCGGCCGAAAATGTAGGCCACGATGAACGAGAGCAGCAGCATCCCGCCGATCCCGACGATCAGCGTGAGCATCGAGAGGAACGACGGCCAGGTCGCCTCGAGGCCGGACAGGTTCGCTTTCGTGCCGAGGAGCCCAAGCTGCTCCGCGCGTCCCGGCTCGCGCACGATCCACATGAACAGCGCGATGCCGAGGGGTCCCATCGAGATCCCCACGAGCGTGGCCCAGGTCACCTTGCAGCGGCGAAGCTTCAGGAACTCAGTGGCGAGTGCGCTTGAGAACATCACGCATCACCGCCCTGGAACTCGTCGCCCGTTCGCCAGAGAAAGTACCGCTCCAGTTCCATGGTGAGCATCGCGTCCGCGCGCTCCTGTTCGCTGAACACCTTGGTCGAGAATGTTCGGGCCTTCGTCGCCAGATCGTCGCGGCTCGACTCCTCGATCAGCCGGCCGTCGTGGACGATGCCGATTCGGTCAGCCAGGTGCGCGACCTCGGCGAGGATGTGGCTCGACATGAAGACAGTGACGCCGCGCTCGTCCGCAAGCGAACGTAGCAGTTCGCGCACTTCGACGATGCCCGCAGGATCGAGCGCGTTGGCGGGTTCGTCGAGAAGTAGCAACTCGGGGTAGTGCAAGAGAGCGCGAGCGAGCGAGAGCCGCTGCTTGTTCCCGAGCGAGAGGCGGCCTGCACGTCTGTCCGCATACGGCTCGAGACGCAGTAGCTTGATCGTCTCGGGAACGGCCGCAGCGGGTGAGCAAGTGAGCCGTCGCTGTACCTCGAGATTCTCGCGTACGGTGAGATTCGGATAGGCGCTCGCCGATTCCACCAGATAGCCGATTCGTCCGAACACCTCGGTCTCGCCCGGCACGATTCGGCGCCCGAGCACCTCGACCTCGCCGCCGGTGGGCCTGATCAGGCCAAGCAGCATGCGGATCGTGGTCGTCTTACCAGCCCCGTTCCTGCCGAGGAACCCGTAGATCTCGCCTCGGCGCACGTGAAGATCGAGGCCGTCGACGGCCAGCACGTCGGCGTAGCGCTTGGAGAGGCCGCGTGTGGTGATCGCGCTGTCGGTGGTCATCGGGACTCCTCATAGCCGAGGGCACGAAGGGCCAGCGTGGTGGCCGCGTCGATCGCGGCGGGCATTTCGGCGGCCGGGGTGCCGGCGAGCTCGGCGCTCTGGAGGCCGCCCATGACGAACCATGCGGCCGCGCGGACGTCGGGGACTTGGAACACGCCCTCGGCGACTCCCTGGGCGACGATCGACTCCACGAGCGGTGCAAGCGCAGGCGCGAAGTGCTCCGTGAGGCGATCGTGCAGCGCTCGGTTCTCCGGCCGGTGGATGAAATCCGCAAGTTCCATGGCAGACGGGTCGTTCTCGAATCCGGAAAGGACATCGCGCAGGGCGTATAGGCGTTCGACGGCCGATGAGCCAGGCACGTTCAAGGAGCCCTCGATCGCGGTGACCATGCCGTCGGCCATAAGCTCGACGACGGCCAGGATGATTTCGTCCTTGGATGCGAAGTACAGATAGAACGTGCCTTGTGCGACACCGGCGGCCTTCACGATATCGCTGACCGAGGTGTTGGCGACGCCCTTCTCGCCAAAGACGGCAGCTGCGACAGCCGCTAGTTCGGCGCGACGGGCGGTGCGATCAACGATGCGGGGCACGGGGAACTCCTCGGCGGGTTGTTTATGACTGACTGTCAGTCATAATACGCGCGCCGTCTTGGGAAGACAAGTGGTGGCGCTTGCGGTATCCCGTAGACAGAGTCCGCCGTCCGCCATGAGCTGGGAAGCCTGGCACCAAGAGCGCGGGTCTACGCCTGTCCCATCTCCTGGGCAACAGCAATGATTCGATGCTCGAAGTAGGCACGCCGCCCCACGTTGGTTCTCAAGCGCGTCCGATCACCATTGGTCTTTCGAAGGGTCGCGGGGTAGTAGAGCCCGTCTCGCTCTCGACGCATATAGACCACGCCATCCTCCACTTTGAGCTTTCCGGAACGCAGGTGGTCTCGAATCTCAGGGTCTCGAGATCTGTAGGTCGCTGAGCCTGCCGTCCGATAGGCCGCTTTGCCTTCTGCGGCGACGAACGGCTGTCCGTTTCGCGTGTCGGCGTTTGTTCCTTGCGCGCCTGCGACGCGGGGATTCATGGAGACACCCAGGTCACACCCGAGCGCGTTGGCGATCTCCACAAGGCTTCTCATCGTGAAGTTGGTGTTGCCTCTGAGGATATTTGTGACCCGTGCCGAACTCACGCCGAGGAGTCCGGCGAGTTGCGACCTGTTGAGACCCATGTCGAGCATGCGGT
>JAHIQC010000130.1 GCA_018902765.1 Actinomycetota bacterium
GAGCCACAGCCACGGAACGAGGCGCTCGAGTCTGGTCGAAATATCCCGCGCGAACAGGACCCTGCTGTCCGGCGTGATGTAGTCGCTGAACAAGATCTGCGAGGCGCCGAAGCGCAGAGCGAACGCTACACGACCAAGCAAGGAGCCGATCTTGATGCCGGCCTTGCCAACGTAGGTCGCCTCGGCGTTCTGATCGCCTTGCGGATAATCGAACTCCTGAATGCCGGTGTTGACGATGACGTAGTCGGTCGTGTCTTCGCCGAAGTAGATCGCGGGCTGCCCGATCGAGACATCTGCCGAGGACTTTGGCGGGATATCCCCAATGAGGAACTGGGGCAGTCCGCGGGGATCGGCGGCGTTCACTGGGCTCATG
Source organism: Actinomycetota bacterium (assembly GCA_018902765.1). Taxonomy (GTDB): domain Bacteria; phylum Actinomycetota; class Coriobacteriia; order Anaerosomatales; family JAHIQC01; genus JAHIQC01. The sequence goes on from JAHIQC010000130.1 coordinate 374, forward strand.
GCGAGCCCGTAGCCGTGGGTGTAGACCAGATGACGGTTGACCCAGGTCTTGGCCTGCTCGGCGAGCTGTTCTGAGTTCATTTCGCGCGCCGAGACCAGCACCTGGCGCTCGACGCCGTCGACCGGATAGCGATCGATGTCGACATCGGCGAAGTCATAGTACGGTCGGATGGCCTGCAGTTGTTGATAGGACTGCTTGACGATGCTCGGATCCCACAGGCGAACGTTCTCGAGCGTGTCGCGATTGTCGACCACATCTTGGGCCGTGAGCGTTTCTGCGGCCGGGAACGGCCGTATTTCAATCTCGTCCAACCCGAAGGCTTCACGCGTGGAGGCGATATTGCGCTCGATGTAGGGGGCTTCGGCCTCCACCTCGTTGGGATCAACCACGAATCTTTGGACGATGGCCGGGTAGACTCCTCCGATCAGAAGCGAGGCGCCGACCCAGATGCCAAGGGCGATAGCTGGCAAACGCCATCCTTTGAAACGGATGTTCACCAGAAGGATGAATGCCGAGATGAGTGCTATAGCGATCAGGATCCTGAGCGCGGGCAACTGCGCGTGCACGTCGGTGTAAGACGCGCCCGACACCTGGCCGCGCGGGGAGAGGTTGAGTTCCCAGATGCTGAGCCAGTAATCAAACGCCTTGCTGGCCACGATCAGGCCAAGGAGCACCGACAGGTGGCCCTTGACGTGCGGGGAGAACCCCTTGAGGCGTGCGGCGGGCTGAATGGCACCATCGAGCAGATGGACTATCGCCGTCGCGATGAGAGTAAGCACGAGCACGCTCGGCAGCCAGTTTCCTACCGCTCGCAACGCTGGCAGGTTGAACACGTAGAAGCCGACATCCCGGCCGAACTGGGGATCGGTACTTCCGAACGGCACCGCGGCCAGGGCCAAACGCAACGTCTCCCACTGCTCGGCGAGACTCGCGCCCAAGACGAGCGCGAACGCAATCGAGACCCAAAGCAGCGCCTTGTCCAGATACGGGCCGAACTTGGCTCGAAGCTGGATCACGACCTCTTCAAGCTGGGGCGGCATGTCGCCGACGGAGGTAAGGACCGCGCGTGGCGCCATTGCCCGTGCGACTCTGAGGTTGATATAGAACACCGCGAAGGCGAGCAGCGCAGCTCCGGCGCCCACCGCGAGAGCGCTCCAGACACGCGTCATGTAGACCTGTGCATGCCCGAGGTCGGAATACCACATGTAGTCAGTCACGACCTGGGCCACGGCCCCGAGAATCGGAAAACCCGCAATCAACACCGCCGCAACGATGAAGAACGCGCGAGCAAGACGAGAGCTTGGCTGCATGGTGCGTGCGCCTCCTTTGGCGACGAAAAGCCGCCTAGATGTAATCCTCGACCTCGACATTGAGGTCGCGATGATCGATGCACCGAGCTATGCCCGGTTCTGAGTCAGACGAAAGGTCAACCCTGTAGGGCTCCACCATCGAGCCATCCGCTCCGGCAATGACCTTCACAATCGGTTTGAGCGGATTCTTCTCGCTCGGCCTCATGACAACACCGGTGCGCCCGTCATCGAGCCGAACGACGGAACGCGGCGGGTAGACGCCCATCATACTCACAAAGATCCGGGTGAGCGCTGAATCCAGTGCCGTGCCGGCGCTTTGGACCAGGAGCGACATCGCCTCATCCTGCACCCTAGCTGCGCTGTAGGACCGACGCGACGTCATAGCATCGTATGCGTCTGCCACCGCCACGATCCGTGAGGCCAGGTGCTGCGATCGCGCAGGTTTACGCGTGGGATACCCGGTGCTGTCGACACGCATATGATGCTCGAGTATGAGCACGATCGCCGCCTTGTCGAGTCCGGGAATAAGCGCTGCCTGCTCCGCTCCGAGTACCGGATGCTGCTTTATCTGCCCCCACTCATCGGGAAGCAGAGCGCCTGGCTTGTTCAGAATCTCGGTATCAACCGTCATCTTGCCGATGTCATGCAGAAGTGCGCCGACACCTAATGTGCTGAGGAAGCGATAGTCCCGGGTGATCTGTGAGCCCAAAGCCAGCGACAGGATGGCGACGTTGGCGCTGTGGTAGAAGGTGTACTCGTCGTGGTTCTTGAGACCGGTGAGCTCGATCATAGCGAAGCGATTCGCGAGCACGTTGTCCACGAGAGAGCGCACCACGTTCTTGATCCGACCGGAGCTCACGACCTTGTTGCGCCGAATAAGCGTATCCACCTCACGCACCAGATCCAGCGCTCCATCATAGGAAACGCGCGCGTCCTTCTCGGTGAGTTCGGAGAGTTCGGTCTGCTCGTATACCTTCACATCCGAGATCTCGATGGGAGGCCGATCGGCCTC
>JAHIQC010000131.1 GCA_018902765.1 Actinomycetota bacterium
AGTCCTTCCGTGGTGCTGTCTCGACGCACACGATTGTGGCAGATACGGCCGCTTCTGACACGGAGCGCATGCAGATAGGCGCCATCCGCGTCAGGTGCTTGTCAGGCTTGCCTCCCGGCCTTTGCGACTTTGCCAATCGGCGGGAGCAGACTCACAGCCCACAGCACTCCGGCGAACACGAAGACCAGCGCGTACTCCACGGTGGGTATCCACGTGATCTGGTGGATGTTCGCCAGGCGCTCGGTCGAGAACGAGCCCGAAGGATAGAACGTGTACAGATACAGCACCGCTGCCAAGTACGCGGCACTCGCGACACGGATTGCCGTCTTGGACAAGCCGAGCCCGTATATCTGGGTCACGATGAATATGGTGAGGAAGCCGGTGAAGAACATCGTCCACAGCGTGGTGTCCTGCGTGAGCAATGCCACGGTCGTGCCGTGGATCAACACCAGCACCTCAAGCGCAGTCGTCCAGTATTTGTTCATGTGCACGCTCGTACGCGTGAGCGAGATCTCACCAAACAACAGGAACATGTAGAAGAACCCGATGACATGCGCCCACTCGTTGACCACCGGGTGGAACCAGAAGGTGTAGGTCGTGGCCCACGCGATGTAGAAGCCGTGCCAGCGGCGCGTGAGCGCCAGCGAGCTCCTGGGCAGTTTGACCTTCTTGCCGAAGAACAAGCCTCGGTCCGCATTTCGCATCATGAGGACGAAAACCAGCATCACGATCACGGAGTACTGGGAACTCCACACACTCACATCTTGGGCAAGGCCGTCGTAGAACAGCGCGGTCTGCACGAAGTGGGCGACCGTCATGAAAGCGGTGAGCCCGATCATCGCCCAGTTCCAGCGGCTGAGACTCCCGTCCCAGCGCTTACCCGAGACTCGCAGCTTGTAGATGAAGTACCAAAGCAGGACTTGGTGGACGAGGTACGGGATCCACACAGATGCACGGGTCACGGCGCTGGCCTGATCGGGCGGGAGTTTCCAGTAGTACCAGCTTGCGCCCAAGTCAGGTAGAAGTGTGGGAGCGTGGAGTAGGTACGTGTCGAAGACCGGGATGAACGCCGCTACGGCAGCTGCTGCGGCGACCACCCACCAAAGCACCTTCCACGCGCGCGTCATCTGACCCCCATGTACGTCGATCCGTGAACCTCAGCCTGTAGGATACCCGACGCTCACGACACGGTCCCGGATTCTGGCGGGAGTGCCCGAGGCAGCGTCAGAGTGAACACCGAGCCCTGCCCCAGCGTGCTCTCGACCGTGATCAGCCCGCCGAGCAGCTTGGCGTAGCCCTGAGATATCACGAGACCCAACCCGGTACCGTTGGCCTCCACTGCAGGTACTCCGAGGCGTCCGAACTCCCTGAACAAAAGCGGGAGATTCTCCTTGGAGATGCCACAGCCAGTGTCCTTGACAGCAAATGCCACGCTTAGCTCGTCCGGGGATGTCACTGCTAGCGTAATACTCCCCTGCTCGGTGAATTTCGCGGCGTTGTTGACCAGATTGATCAGTATCTGGCGCAGACGCTCGCGATCGGTAAGCAGGCTTTCCGGCGCACCGGTGGTTTCTATGCTCAGTGATACCGAGTCGCCACGCACCAAGGGCTGAACAAGCTCAGCCACCTCAGCAGCCAGCTGTGAGGGCTCGAACGGCGCGGCCACGATGTCCACTCTGCCCGCCTCGATGCGGCTAAGATCCAAGATTTCATTCACAAGATCCAGGAGGTGCCTCCCCGCATCGTTGATCATTTGGATCTGGCGTTCTTGCTCCTCGGAAAGTGGACCGACCATCCCTTTTGCGAGCACCGTCGAGAACCCGATGATCGCGTTGAGCGGTGTGCGCAACTCGTGGCTCATGCTCGCAAGGAACACGCTCTTGGTTCGGCTCGCATCCTCGGCGACCTGCGCCGCGACCCTGTTGCTCTCCGACTGACGCTCGGCAGTTATGTCCAGAATCACGCCGATGAGACGCGGCGGGCCGTCCTCTTCCTGAACGACGGAAACGACATCGCGCACCCACAGAACGTCGCCGTCCGCGGCCTGCATTCGATAGACCATCTCATGTGGATAGCCCTCCGAAATGCCGTCCGCACGCGCGGCCAAGACGCCCGCACGCTCCGAATCGAGCACCTTTTCACCCCATGAGGCAAGATCGGTCCAAGCGGAGGCGGGGTATCCGAGCATCTCCCCTGCCTGTGGAGCGACGAACACGAATCTGTCGGCTTCGACATCGTATTCCCACAACACCCCGCGCAAGGACTCCACCAAGAAGCGGTAACGCTCCTCGGAGGCGCGCAACCTGCTCTCCCGCTCGAGTACGGCGTCCGACATTGTGTGCATGCTGTCGGCGAGCTCGGCAAGCTCCCGATACCTGGATACCCGAGGTGACTTGAGGTACTCGCCTGCAGCCAATTTGCGGGCGTCGGATGTCAGCTCCTCGACAGGCGCACCGAATGCGCGCGCGAGACGGCGGGCGAGCAGCGCGGCGCCGAAAACCATGACAGACACTGCCAGCACAAGGAAGGCAATCAGCGTCTGCGCGGTCGCTTGGACTCCGTTCCATTCCCTAGACGCGAGAATGATCCAGCCGGTCTCATCGACTCGAACCGCACTCCCGAGGCGGCGCTGCCCAGAGTACCGATATATGTCCGTAGCCTCTCCCTCGGCACGCGCATCCCTGATGATAGTGAGTCCTGAGAGGTCCGCGGCGGTGTCGGCCAGATCCTGATCCGTGCTGTAGAGGACCACGCCGGCCCCGGATAGAATCGAGACTCTCGATTCACCATTGTTACGCAGCTGGTACAAGGGATCGGTGAACGACGCCGCACTGACCTCCACGATCAGAGCCTCGCCAGAATCCATGGGATCGACAAGCGACACCGAACGATTGCCAGTGATCGTCGACACGAATACATCCGACCACACCGCGACATGGGTGCGCATCGCCTCGGCAAAACCGTTGCGCATCGAGCTGTCAAGACCCAAGAATTTCCCGGGATACTGGCTCGGGCCGGGGTCGATTCCTTCGGCAATCACGAGGCCATTGCTGTCCGTCAGCATGAGCGCATCGACCGCGAAGGAGCCTTCTGCGGCTCGTTTCAGCGCTGCGGATCTCGAATCGGGCGTCGTGAAGGCCGGGTTTTGCATGATCTCGGCCTGGGCGTGAGCGAGTTGGAGAGGCTCGGCCATTTTGCCCTGGACCTTCGATCGAGTCGTCCTGGCGACGAGCATATTCTCGTGCTGCGCGGAGACCACCTGCTCTCGCATCAGGAAAGCGATGGCGAATCCGCCGAGCACGACCACAGGCACGACAAGACCAAGGACCATCCACCTGGCCATAGAGCGAGAGAAGCTGGTCCTTCGCAACTACCTCACCCCGACTAGCTTGCCCTCGGAGACCGTAGACAGGTAGTACGGACGCACGACATCGCCATGCGCATCCAACTCCAGCGAGCCTTGGATGCAATCGTACGTGGCAGGCGCGCTGAGTTGGGCCAGCACGGCCGCTCGTTCCGTGCTGGTCTCAAACACCGTGGCGAGGATCTGGGCGCACTCGTATCCATGCACACCTGCGAACCCCAGTTCATGACCGTACCGAGACTCACATCGAGCGGCAACGTCAAGGTAAGCCTGATAGGTTGAGTCCCGATCGAAGGTGCTCAAGAACAGGACACCTTCCACACTGTGACCACCATGAGCGATGACGTCTTCGGTCGACGACCACTCACTGGTCACGATCAGGCCATCGTAGCCCGTCGCGCGCACTCTCTGGCATGCCAGACCGGTGTCCCTGGAGTTCGCCAAGATGAGCAGAGCATTAGGATTACCGAGTGCGACCTGAGAGGCGAGCTGTTGGAAATCTATGGCGTTCTCCGAGGCGAACGGCACTCTGGCGAGAACTCCGCCAGGGAACGTCGCCTCGAATGCGGTGCTGAAGTAATCCATCCACGTCACAGTGTGGGCGCTGTTCGAAGTGTCGTAGAGCACCGAAATCGTCGTGACTCCGGGCCTCTTCTTCACGATAGACGCCAACTCCCTAGCAGCGCTGCTGTTGTCGGGGTACACGCGAAAGAACGCGTCGGCCCTACCGGTCATCTCGTCGGTGCTCACCGTGGGACTTATGACTGCGATGCCCTCTTCGGCAGCCACTGCAGCCACCGGTTCGGCCAGCGAGCTCGTCATGGGGCCAATGATGGCTACGCAGCCCTCTTCGACCAGTTCACGAACGGCCTTCTTGGCGGTCGTTGCGTCCTGAGAGCCGTTGCGCACGATTAGTTCGATCTGGCGCCCGCCGATGCCGCCTGCCTCGTTTATGGCATCAATAGCCAAGGTGACGCCCTCGCGTCCCTCCAGACCCAGGCTAGCCGCACCACCCGTGAGACCGCCTAAGTAGCCGATGTGGATGGGCTTTGAGTTCGAACAGGCGGAAATGCTTGCACCGAGAACAACAGCGACGCAAAGAACTAGGCACAGGAGTGACTCTCTGCGGAAGCGGATACTCTGAGCCAACACCCACCCCGCCTTCTCAGCTGACATCCGACAATACCGTATCGCAAGAACGCCCTCATCGTGCGTATTCCCATGTCCATCAGGGATGAATCCCAAGTCCTGCGTGCGTGTGATGCGGCGGCGCGTCATTGGGGCGGGGACGTAGCGCCGCCCCTCCACGCCCGCGCGACGATCGGCGCGGCCGGACGATACGCGAGGTGTACGAAGGTCGTAGCCTCCAGTACGACGATATCCGCGCGTGCGCCGACCGACAGGTGGCCGATGCCCTCGCGACGCAACGCGGCAGCCCCACCTGCGGTGGCAGCATGAAGCGCCTCTGCAGGCGTCATCTGCATCTCGCGAACCGCGAGTGCGATACACAGCGGTATCGACGTCACGAACGATGAGCCGGGGTTGCAGTCCGTCGCAAGCGCGACTGTCACGCCGGCATCGAGCAGTCTGCGCGCATCCGGGTACGGCGAACGGGTCGAGAAATCCGCTCCGGGTAGCAGGGTCGCAACCGTGTCGGACGCAGCCAGCGCTTCGATGTCGCTATCGTCGAGATGTGTGCAATGATCCACGCTCGCAGCGCCGAACTCGACGGCGATCTGCACGCCGGGCCCGTGCTGGATCTGGTTGCCATGCAGCCGAGGCAGAAGCCCCGCCTCGATGCCTGCGGCCAGGACTCGCCGCGTTTCCTCGGCGGAGAAGGCTCCGGTGTCGCAGAACACGTCGATCCAGCGCGCGTAGGGTGAGCAGGTCGCTAGCATCTCGCCGCAGACCAGGTCGAGGTAGCCGTCACGGTCGTTCGCGAATTCGAGCGGCACCACATGTGCGCCCATGAACGTCGTCTCGGGTGTGAACTCGCCCGCGATACGGAGCAGTCGCAGCTCGTCGGCCACGGTGAGGCCGTAGCCGCTCTTGATCTCGATCGTCGTCGTGCCTGAAGCGAGCATCTCGGCCGCGAGGTGGGCCGTGTGCACCCGCAGAGCCGTATCGCTCGCGGCGCGTGTTGCGGTCACTGTGGTCATGATGCCGCCGCCGGTGTAGCGCTCGCCGGCCATGCGCGCGGCGAACTCTGCGGACCGCTCCCCCGCGAACACGAGGTGCGTGTGACTGTCGACGAACCCGGGCACCACGGCGCGCCCGCCGATATCCTCGCGAGCGTCAGTCGGCGGAGCCTTGCTCGCCGGTCCGATCCACGCGACGTGCTCGTCTTCGATCACGAGCGCAGCATCATGCGCCACGCCGAGGAACGAGCCGTCACCCATCGCGGGATCGTTCGTGACGAGCTCGCCTATGTTGGTGATCAGCGTGGAGGTCACGGCCGGGGCTCCTCGGCAGGTGGGGTTGGCGGCTCGGTGCCCTCGCGCATGGGGATGCGCACGCCGCGCTCGTCGGCGACCTCGATGGCGCGCTCGTAGCCGGCATCCGCGTGACGGATGACGCCCATGGCAGGGTCGTTGGACAGCACGCGCGCGATCTTCTCGCCGGCCAGCGGAGTGCCGTCAGCGACGCAGACCTGGCCCGCGTGGATCGAACGGCCGATGCCCACACCGCCGCCGTGGTGGATCGAGACCCACGAGGCGCCCGATGCGGTGTTCACGAGCGCGTTCAGAAGCGGCCAGTCCGCGATCGCGTCGGAGCCGTCGAGCATCGCCTCGGTCTCGCGATAAGGCGAGGCCACGCTTCCGCAGTCGAGGTGGTCGCGGCCGATCACGAGTGGTGCCGAGATGCGGCCATCGGCGACCATCTCGTTGAAGCGCACGCCCGCCACGTCGCGCTCACCGTAGCCGAGCCAGCAGATGCGCGCCGGCAGGCCTTGGAACGCAACCTGCTCGCGCGCCTTGGTGATCCAGCGGGAGAGCGTCTCGTTTTCCGGGAACAGCTCGAGCACCGCTTCGTCGGTGGCGTGGATGTCGGCGGGATTGCCAGAAAGCGCGGCCCAGCGAAACGGGCCTTTGCCCTCACAGAACAGCGGGCGGATGTAGGCGGGCACGAAGCCGGGAAACGCCCACGCGCGCTCGTAGCCGCCAAGCTCGGCTTCAGCCCGGATCGAGTTGCCGTAATCGAAGACCTCGGCGCCGGCGTCCATGAAGCCGACCATGGCCTCGACGTGGCGTGCCATGGACTCGCGGGCGCGCTCGGTGAAGCCCACCGGATCGCGCTTCGCGGCGTCGTGCCAGTCGTCGAGCGACACACCGAGCGGCAGATACGCGAGCGGGTCGTGGGCTGAGGTCTGGTCGGTCACGAGATCGACCTCGACTCCTCGGCGGAGCAGCTCGGGAAGCACACGGGCGCAGTTGCCCGCAAGGCCCACGCTGAGCGCTCGGCCCTCTCGCTTGGCCGCGAGCACGCGGGCGATCGCGTCGTCCAAATCGGCCGTCCACTCGTCGAGATAGCGGGTCGCGACCCGGCGCTCGAGGCGCGTCGGATCGACGTCGACCACGAGACACGCGCCGTCGTTCATCGTGACCGCGAGCGGCTGGGCGCCGCCCATGCCTCCGCAGCCGCCCGTGACGGTGAGCGTGCCGCGCAGCGTGCCGCCGAATCGCTTGGCTGCAGCGGCCGCGAACGTCTCGTAGGTGCCTTGCAGGATGCCTTGGGTTCCGATGTAGATCCACGAGCCGGCCGTCATCTGGCCGTACATCGTCAGTCCGAGGGACTCGAGTCGCCGAAACTCCGGCCAGTTGGCCCAGTCAGGCACGAGGTTGCTGTTGGCGATGAGCACGCGCGGCGCCCACTCGTGCGTGCGCACCACGCCGGCCGGACGACCGGATTGCACGAGCATCGTCTCGTCAGGGGCGAGTGTCGTAAGCGTGCGTACGAGCGCATCAAAGCTCGGCCAATCGCGCGCCGCTTTGCCGCTTCCGCCGTAGACGACCAGGTCATCGGGGCGTTCGGCCACGTCGGGGTCGAGGTTGTTTTGCAGCATGCGGAGCGCAGCTTCCTGCTGCCAGCCGCGTGCCGTAAGCGTGGTGCCGCGCGCCGCGCGCACCTCGCGAGGTCCTGATGTCATGTTCGCTCCCCTCTATCGCTAACGGCGCTCACAGAAGCTCGCCGCCGATCGCTTCCGATACCGCGGCAACAACAGCCCCGCTCACGACAAGCTGAAACGCCGCCTCGATCTCGGGCGACAGCTGGCGGTCCTCGCCCGGCCCTGCAACCTGCTCGCGTAGCAGTGCCACGGCGGCGGCAGTCCCGACCGCCGGAACAAGCGGGGCCCGCAAGTCGAGCGCGCGGGCCGCCGTTAGGAGCTCGATGCCGAGCACGCGCGCCAGCCCATCGACCGAGCGACGCAGCTTGCGCGCACCCGCCCAACCCATCGAAACGTGGTCCTCCTGCATCCCGGACGAAGGTATCGAGTCCACACTCGCCGGAGCCGCGAGCCGCTTCATCTCGCTCACG
>JAHIQC010000132.1 GCA_018902765.1 Actinomycetota bacterium
CCCCCGGCCAGCTCATCAACTGTGCGCTGGATATCGTGCTGGCCAACGACGTGACCGCGCCGATCTCCATCAAGGAGTTCCGCAAGATCGGGGTCGCCAAGGTCTTCGATCCTGAGAAGATCGCACTTGTTCCCGACCACTACACGCCCAACAAGGACATCAAGAGCGCGGAGCAGGCCAAGATGGTCCGAGAGTTCGCCCGCGAGCAGGGCGTCACCCACTACTACGAGATCGGCTGCATGGGCGTCGAGCATGCGCTGCTGCCCGAGCAAGGCGTTGTGGGTGCCGGCGACGTGATCATCGGCGCCGACAGCCACACTTGCACGTACGGTGCCCTCGGAGCGTTCGCGACCGGCGTGGGTTCCACTGACGCCGCTGTGGGCATGGCCACCGGCGAGGCATGGTTCAAGGTGCCCGCGTCGATCAAGTTCAACGTCACAGGCAAGCTTGTTCCGTGGGTGTGTGGCAAGGACATTATCCTGCACATCATCGGCATGATCGGTGTCGACGGTGCGCTGTACCAGTCCATGGAGTTCGTCGGCGACACGATCGACGCCCTGGGCATGGACGATCGTATGACCATCTGCAACATGGCCATCGAGGCCGGTGGCAAGAGCGGCATCATCGCTGTCGACGACACGACCCGCGCCTACATGGACGGACGCACCGAGCGCCCGTGGGTCGAGTACTTCTCGGACCCGGACGCCGAGTACGTGGCCGTCTATGACATCGACGCCTCGACCATCAAGCCGACCGTCGCGTTTCCGCACCTCCCGAGCAACACACGCAATGCCGAGGATTCGCGCGACATCTGGGTCGATCAGGTCGTGATCGGATCGTGCACCAACGGTCGCATCGAGGACATGCGGATCGCCGCCTCTGTGCTCAAGGGCCGCAAGGTGCATGAGAACATCCGCCTGATCATCATCCCGGCCACACAGCAGATATATCGCGAAGCCATGCACGAGGGGCTGTTCGACATCTTCCTCGATGCGGGTGCCGCGGTATCGACGCCGACGTGCGGTCCGTGTCTCGGCGGACACATGGGCATCCTCGCGGCAGGGGAGCGAGCGCTCGCGACCACGAACCGCAACTTCGTCGGCCGGATGGGTGATCCCACGAGCGAGGTGTATCTCGCTTCCCCGGCGGTTGCGGCTGCAACTGCGATCGCTGGCCACATCGCCCTGCCCGACGACCTGGGGTAGTCGGAAACGAGAAGAATGCACCGGATCTCACGCGCGTTCACCGCTGACAAGATCATCTGGTGGCTGCTGCTTGTCGCAGCGGTCATAAGAGTTGCTGCGTTCGTGGATATGGGCGTCACTTACGACGGCGGCTTCCAGGATGCCATGGGCTACATGGATTCGGCGCGGATTTTGGCGTCGACGGGGCGACTCACATTCTATGGGGGCGGCCAGTCAGCGCTCGTGATGCCGGGGTTTGTGGTCTTCCTCGCGGCATGCTGCGCGCTCGTCACAACGCGGCTCGCCGAGTATGTTGTGGTCAAACTCGCCTTGGTACTCGTGTCGTGCGCGACCATCTATGTGCTGTACCTCCTCGGTCGCAGGATCGCTGGGCCGCGGGTAGGCATGCTGGCTGCAGCAATGCTCACTCTGTCGATGCCAAACATCTATGTGGGTACGCTGGCATTGAGTGAGAACCTATACTCACTGCTGCTTCTCGGCCTTGTGCTCGCGATCATTGGCTTCGCCGATCGTCCGGGCATGCGTCGGCTACTGATTGCGGCGGTGCTGTTCTCACTGGCGGTCTACGTTCGCCAGGCGGCTTTGGGCGCTGCGCCGTGCGCACTGGTCTATCTGGTGCTCCGCGGTCTCTCTCCCAAGACGGTTTTGCGATATGCAGCTATCTTCGCGTTGGTCTTCGTCATGGCGATGGCGCCGTGGTGGATCCGGAACTACTCGGTGTTCGGCGCGTTCGTGCCGTTCACCTCCGGCGACGGTTCGCCGTTCTTTGAAGGAGCGTATCAGCGATTCGAGCCCTACGGCACCGGAGCCTTCGAGGCCATGGACAAGGTGATCGAGGGCTTCAAAGGCACGGAGGCTGAGAAGAGCGGGTTGCTCGAATCTGCCGCTCGTGTGCATCTGGCGCAGCGCTGGAGCGAGTCGCCATGGGACGTTCTCTCAACCTATCTCATCACCAAGCCGGCAGCGGCGTGGGCGCTGCCCTTCTACTGGGATGCCGTATTCTCCATCTCCGGCTACTGGGTGCTGCGCATCCACGCCTTCGTGTCTGCGCTGGGGCTTATCGCGCTGGGCTGGCTCTCATTTCGCTCCGAAAGCCGCGCTGAGTATGCCCTGTTGTTCATGAACGTGCTGGTCATCACCGCAGGCGCGTCGTACTATCTCGGATTGTCGAGGTATGTGTATCCCTATATGCCATTCCTCTATATCGCAGTGAGCTTCGTGCTTAGCCGCGCTCTCGGATCTCGCTGGCCGAGTTGGCGGAAATCGCCTGACCGTTAGGATGTGCCGTGGCACCAACGAGCGATGAGCGTCGGACGCTGGCGATGGTGGTGCCTGCCTACAACGAAGCCGATCACATCGCGGCGACCATCGCTGCGCTACCTGACCTGGTCGACCGGATCATCGTGGTGGACGACGCCAGCACCGACCGCACGGCGAACGTCGCGCACACACTTGGCGATCCGCGCGTGATCGTGATCGAACACGATCACAACGCCGGAGTCGGCGGGGCGATGCGCACCGGGTATCGCGAGGCCCTCGCGCAGGGATACCAGTTCATCGGCATGATCGATGCCGACGGACAGATGCGCGCGGACGAGCTGGAACGGCTCGTGGAGCCGTTGTTGCTCGGAATCGCCGACTACACCAAGGGCAATCGCTTCTACCTTCGTGGTGCTGCCGCTGACATGCCGGCCGAGCGCAGTTTCGGAAACACCATCCTGTCCTTTATGACCAAATTGGCCAGCGGGTATTGGCACGTTTTCGACTCGCAGTGCGGATACACCGTCGTTCGGTCGGCATTCTTGGAACTGATCGATCTGGACACATTGCCTGACGACTACTTCTTTGAGAACTCGCTGCTGATCAAGCTCAATGCACTCAACGCCAGGGTGGTCGATGTACCCATTACCACTCTCTATGGGCGCGAGGTATCGGGTGTGAGCATCCTGCGAGTGACGACGACGTTTCCCGCGCGACTCATGCTCGGGGGCACGGCTCATCTTGGTCTCGGTTGCGTTCAGCTCGACGAGTCAGATGCTTCTCAAGATCGGGTTGGACCGCAGTGGATCGGCCCGCGCCACCGGACCTATCGCATTCGTGGGCACGGCGTTCTCGAGCGGCTACGTGTGGGCGGGCTTGCTGCTGTTTGTCGGCTCCGTGGTCGTGTGGATGCGCGTGCTCTCGACATCGCAGCTCTCGTGGAGCTACCCGCTACTCGGTCTGTCGTACGTATTCGTTGCGCTAATCGGATGGCTCGTATTCGGCGAGCACCTAGGAGCATCGCGCCTCCTCGGCATAGGTCTTGTGGTTCTTGGCGCCGCTCTGATCAGTGCTTCATGAGATGCCCGCCCCAAAGGACATGATCACTGTGCCTGTGACACCGAGCGATCAGAAGCTCTCTGAACCCGACTCGCCACTGTTCTCGGTCGCGATCGTTTGTCTCAATGCCGCCGAGCACCTCGCCGAAGCACTCGAATCAGTGCTTGCGCAGAGATTCTCAGATTTCGAGCTGGTGCTCGTCGACGGCGGCTCTGTGGATTCCACGCTTGAGATCGTGAGGAGCCACGAGCCCCGCTTCATCGGTCGGATGCGATGGATAAGTGAGCCGGATGACGGTATCTACAGCGCCATGAACAAGGCGCTGGGCATGGCTACAGGCCGCTACATCGTGTACTTGGGAGCCGACGATCGGCTCGCTTTGGACGCTTTGGCGAGTGTGGCTGAGGCAATCGCCGATGAGGCCGAGCCGGACATCGTCTGTGGTGGTGTTCGGGTGTTCGGGCGAGGTATGGGCTGGACCGAGCGGCCCAAGCTCGTGATGCGGAGGGGTTTGCCCAAGAGCGCCCCGTCTCGGCATCAGTCCATCTACGCGCGCATAGAACGCATCAAGCCGCTTGGTGGCTTCGACACGACCTTTCCTGTCGCCGCCGATTACGATCTGTATGTGCGCTTGAAGCAGGCTGGGGCGACCGAGATCCTGATCGATCACGAGCTCGCGGAGTTCCGGCTCGGTGGCATCAGCTCGCGCAATGCGCTGGCGACCGCCAGGGACTACCGCGATGTGCGTGTGGCAAGGGGAGCGAGTGCTCTCATCGAGCAGCTCGTCATGCACAAGTCCGCGCTCGGAGCGGCGCTGTTCGCGCTAAGCCGAAGGCTGTTTGGCGCCTCGGACTCGGGAGGCGAGTGAGCGGTGGCAGACAGACGACTGCGTGTACTCGTTGTGTCCCTCGGTCGGCGCGGCGGCATCAACGACTACGGTTGGCTCATGGGCCGAGCACTTGCAGCGCGTTGCGACATCGCAACGCTCATCTCCACGGACGCCGACAATCGCGAGCGGTGGGCCCAACTCGACGCTCCGCACCTCGAGGTCCGCACGTTCAACAGCCTGATGGGTATGATCGGGTCGTTCTTCGCGTTCCCGAGGTTCATGAGGATCCGACGCTTCTCACGTGAATTCGAGCCTGACGTCATCTACTATCCCGGCGGACACGCGTGGAAGCCCGTCCTCGACCTGCTCTTGCCGAGGAGCGCGCGTGTGGTGCTCACGCTGCACGACCCCGAGCTGCACTTGGGTGAGGATTCCGCGCTGCACCGAGTGCTCGACCGTTCGAACCGCCTGCGCGTGGATGGCTACGTATTGCTCAACGTGACGCAGCGCGAGCGATTCGCGAAGAGCGCCGGAGTCGACGCGAATCGCATAGCCGTGATCCCTCTCGGAAGCTTGTTCGACGCGGCGGCCACGGAGGTCGCGCGGCTCGAAGACGTATCCGGTTTCGAGCCTGTGGCGGCGCACGCCGACCGCTATCTGTTGTTCGTCGGGCGCATAGAGCGATACAAGGGCCTCGACGTGCTACTACGCGCCTACTCGCAGCTGCCCGTCGCCGATGCTCCTCCACTCGTCATCGCGGGTTCCGGCGAGTTCTCCGCCGAGGAGAACTTGTGGCTGGCTGATCTCTCCGATCGCCCCGTCACCGTCGTGAACCGCTGGCTCTCCGAGGCCGAGATCGCATCCATCGTCGCAAATGCGCGTTTCGCCGTGCTTCCGTATACGCATGCGACACAGTCGGGTGTGGTCCCACTCGCCTCGGCTCTTGGCGTACCCTCGATCGTCTCTGATGCCGGAGGGCTCATCGAGCAGGTTGTGGACGGCCATACCGGGTTTGTGTTTCCCGCCGGTGATGCGGACGCGCTGGCCGGGGTTCTGCTCCGTGCATCGCGCATGGACGATGTCGAGCATGCTCGCTTCGCCGAGGAATGCAGAAGCTTCGCGCACGAGAACTGGGACTGGGAAGCCGCGGCCGGACGCTTGCTCGAGTTCCTTGGCCGCGTCTAGCGGTACTCGGTGGGCCAACTGCTGCGACGCGAGAAGATCTGGCGTCGGAGCAGACCCTTGCGCGGGTTTGGGGGTGTGGCGAATGCAAGATCGACCCTCGCGCGTCCGATCCAGGCGGCGCCAGCGATGCGCTGTTGCAGGTAGAATCGCGAGCGTCGACCGACCTGCGCGTCTGCGCCGACCGCGCCGTACCCTTCGACGAGCCGCTGCGTGTTTTCTGCATGGACATCGAGCATCGTGAGCGACTTGCGGCCGGGTTGATGGCGGTCGATCCCTACTATGCGTGGGATGCGTGCGAAACGCTTGCCGGTTGCAGCGAGCCGCAGCCACAGTTCGTAGTCGAGCGCGAAGTGGTAGGCCTCATCGAGCATGGGCTCGCACAGGGCTTTTCGGCGTATGAAGACGCCGGGCTGCGTGATGAAGTCGACGATCTTAAGGAGCCCTGCATTAAACGGTGGGGCCCAC
>JAHIQC010000133.1 GCA_018902765.1 Actinomycetota bacterium
CCGCTCGAGGCCGAGATGATCACACCGTTCATTCGACGACGCCACGGGATCGAGCCGGTCATCGTGCCGCATCCCGGAATGGAGCGCCCGCTTCGCGACTCGTACGGGATCATCGTCTACCAAGAACAGGTCCTGCTCGTGGCCCAGGCCGTGGCCGGTTTCGATCTAGCCGAGGGCGACACGCTGCGTCGTGCGATGACCAAGGGCCGCTCGCGTGAGGAAATGGCACGCATCAAGACCCATTTCATCGAACGCGCGCTGAAACGCGATGTGACCCTTGAGGTCGCCGAGGAGGTCTTTCGCCAGCTCGAAGGGTTCGCGGCATACGGATTCAACAAGGCGCATGCGGCGTGCTTCGCGGTCATCTCCTATGCGAGCGCATGGCTCAAGACCTATTACCCGGCAGAGTTCACCGCCGCGATCATGAACAACCAACCGATGGGCTTCTACTCCCCACGCCACGTGCTCAACGACGCGCGTGCTCATAGGATCGAGATCCTTTCCCCGCACGTCAACGAGTCAAAAGCGACCTACGGCGTCGAGCGCGATGGCACGGCGATCCGGGTCGGGCTGGCCGACGTGCACGAGATGAACAAGCGCTTGCTTGCAAGCATCGGTCACGAACAAGCGATACGCCCCTTTCGCGATCTTGCGGATTTCCTGCGTCGCACACGCGCAGAGGCACCTGCCGCAGACTCCCTCATCCGCATCGGTGCGCTCGACGGTTTGGGCATCACAGAAGCCGGACGCCCACCCACGCGCGATGAGATGCTCGCGCTTCTGCCCGAGCTCAAGGCCGTACTGGCGCGTGAGGGAAGCGCAGGTGATGACGTACTTTGCCTAGCGCCCGCACCGACCCGCCCGGCCGAGGACCCCTCGCATGTGAGCGGATGGTCGTTGGCCAGGCGACTTTCGGCCGAACTGGAACTCCTCGGCCTGACGCTTTCGTGTCATCCACTCGAGATCGCCGCGTGCGACTTGGAGCGCCAAGGGGTCACCTATGCACGCGACCTGCCTGCCGTCAGCGATGGCACGCGCGTGACCGTGTGCGGCGTACGCGAACGAGCTCAGACGCCTCGGACGCGCTCGGGCAAGCGTACGTGCTTCCTCACACTTGAGGACCCGACGGGGCTTTTGGACGTCGTCGTGTTCGAGGATGCCCTCAACCGCGTCGGCGGCGTGATCGTGAAGCACCGCTGCTACCTGGTGACCGGCAGGCTGCAAAACAACATCGAGCGAGGCTTGGCGATAATCGCCGAGGATGTGCGGCCTTACGTCGTGCGTGCACAGGATGGCGACCCGGTGCGGCTGCGGCGAGGTGTGCCGAGCGGACCTATGGGCCCGGGACTAGGAGGAGCAGGCGCACCGGAGGAGGAGTCATGGGAGGCGGCCGAAAATTAGCTGATTCTATGATTCCGACTCAGTGATGATGTCATCAGGCTTGATCGACGAGGATGGGGTGCCGGTGGTCCGCGGGGTGAGTTTGCGAGATCCCCGCACGACCGCCTCATCCCCGAAGCGCTCCCTGACCGCATCGAGACCCTGTGCAAGACGACGCATCCGGTCCTCGTCGAGCTTTGGTGAGGCACTCACGACAGGCTCTGCTTCTGAGAACAGATCGAGCTGCTGAGCCTGTTCGTCTAGGCCCGTGACCCCCACGCCGATGAGCCGCACGCCCACTCCGGGACTCCACACCGAGCGGATGAGTTCCTCGGCGACTGGACCTATCACGGCCTCGTTATCGGTGGGTGCGGAAAGCGTCCTTTGCACGGTACGCGTGGTGAAGTCGGAGAAGCGGAGCTTGACGTGGATCGTGCGCCCCGAAAGCTGCTTTCGTCGCATGCGACGCCCGACGCGATCTGCCAACGACTCGATCACGCTGTGGACCTGAGCGGGTTCTCGCAGGTCAGCAGCGAAAGTGCGTTCGTTTGAGACGGACTTCACGGGCGCGTTCTCGTGGACCGAGCGCGTATCGATGCCTCGACAGCGCTGCACGGTGACCACGCCATGAGCCCCAAGCAGCTGCGTGGCGGTACGGTCGTCGAGCGCGGCGAGATCGCCCAGTGTCGCGATGCCGTGTCTGCGCAGCCTACCAGCGGTCTTGGGCCCGATGCCGCTCATGAGCTCGATGGCAAGCGGTGCGAGGAACAACCTCTCCGTGCCCGGAGGCACCACGGTGATCCCGTGCGGTTTGTCGAAGTCCGATGCGATCTTGGCCACGGTCTTTCCGGTGGCCACTCCGATCGAGCAGGTGATTCCCAGCTCGTCGATCTGCGCTGAGATCTGTTGCGCGATGGAGACCGGATCGACCGGCGTGGTGGGCCCGGGGGAGATGTCGATGAAGGCCTCGTCTACCGAGACGGGCTGCACGAACGGTGAGAAGTCGCGAAAGATCGCGAACATCGCGTCGGACAGCTCCTTGTAGCGCTCAAAGCGCGGAGTGGCCCAGACCGCGTCGGGCGGCGCCAGGCGTGCAGCCTGCGCGGCAGACATGGCCGAGCGGATACCGAACTTGCGCGCCTCGTATGATGCGGTCGACACCACACCGCGTCCGGTCGGAGAGCCGCCCACGATGACGGCACGACCTCGCCATTCGGGATGATCGAGCTGCTCGACGGCGGCAAAGAACGCGTCTAGATCAACGTGCAGAATCGCCCGTGCGTCCCATGAACCGGGGAGCTCGATTGCATCGTCGCCGAGGGCGGTTTGCGTGTCACGTTCAGGATTCATGGCACCAGTGTAGTACCAGGCACTGACCGACGCCGAAGGTGCAGGTACAATCCATCAGTACCCCGATGAAAGGAACGTCGTGCTCGTAGGCGCCCATCTCTCCGTCTCTTCCGGTTACCCCGCGACAGTCGAGTACGCGATCGAGGCTGGATGCGAGTGCATGCAGGTGTTCGGCAAGAGTCCTCGGCAATGGAAGGGCAAGGCGCTGGACCCCGAGGCGGCAGCGGGGTTTGTCCAGTCGCGCAAACAAGCCGGGCTCGGACCCCTGTTCACGCATACCGCATACCTGATAAACCTCGCAACTGATGCTGAGCCGATCCGGTCTCGCTCGATCGAGGCGCTTGCCGATGAGATGGGCCGCGGCCGACTTCTGGGCGCGGCAGGCGTGGTGCTTCATATCGGTCACGATCCACATGAAGACTCTCCAGCTGCCGCGGTTCGCGTCGCGTCAGGAATCGTCGCTGCCTTCGAGGCATGCGGCTGCTCGCATCCGGACACGAAGTTGCTTCTGGAAAACACCGCGACTCGCGGATTCGGCTCCGGCATGGACGATTTCGCGGCGGTGTTCACCGCACTGCCACTTGAGGTTCGAGAGCTGGTAGGGGTGTGTTTCGACACCTGTCACGGTTTCGCGGCTGGTATCGAACTTGGATCCTCGGCGGCCTGGGAGACCCTCCTCGACGATATCGAGCGCGCGTGCGGCCCCGGTTCTTTGGGCCTGATCCATGCCAACGACTGCAAGTTCGAGTTCGGATCGCACCGCGACAGACATGAGTGGATAGGCAAGGGGTTCCTCAAAGACGAGGCGTTCGAAGCCATGCTTTGTGTCGATCGTCTCGAAAGTGTGTGTGCTGTCACAGAGATGCCTGGGGACATACCCGATAAGGATGTTGTGAACATAGCGAAGCTCAAGGAGCTTCGCGAAGAGTGTTCCCGCTGAATATGGCCCATTATGCGGGTTGCCGTGCTAACGATGCGGCCCTAGCATAGAGATTCACGCGAGACACATTGCACACTGATTCCGGATGCATGATTCGAGGTGCTTGAATTGGGATTCTTCCTTCTGGGACGCGGTCGGGACACCGGCGATCTCAGGCTCATATCATCTGAGCTTTACTCCAACCGCGCCGATGCGCTCGATGCGCTGACGCTCATGTCGGGTGAACCGACCTTCGAACACCGCGATGCAGAGGTGTTCGTACTCGACTTGGACTCCGGTGTGCCGATCTTGCTCGTCTCGACCCCGGCCGCACCTGTCGGCGCTATCGAGGAGGCGACGTCCGACGAAGCGTCCGCCGAGGATGAGGCCGAAACGACGCCCGACGACGCCCCTGTGAAGGAGCTCGTCGATGACACCGCCCACGATGCGGGAGTCTGGGAGGCTCCATCCGAGGTCGTCGACGACACCCCTGCCGAGGAGCCCGAGGGAACCGGACTTGCCGGAGCGCTCAAGCGAGCCACCGGTGCGCTCGAGTCAGAAGGCATTGTTGCTCCCGACTCGATAGGACCCGCCGCGATCGAGGAGAACTCGGAGATCCCATCAGTTCTCGATCAGCCTTGGCTTGCCGAAACCGACGAGGAAGATGATTCTTCGACGCCCGAAATGCCGCTCACAGAAGCCGAGTCGGAAGCGGCATGGCCTTGGGATACGGCTGCGGACAAGGGTACGGGCGCGGAGCCCGTTGCTGCAGCAGACTTCGAGGCAGAGTCAGAGTCAGAGCCAGAGCCAGAGGCAGAGGCAGAGGCAGAGCCGATTGTCGAAGCCGATCCAGAGCCTGTCATCGAGGCCGAAGCCGAGCCCGAGGCTCCTGCGGTGCCCGTTGAGCCGGTCCTCGAGGCTCCCGCGTATGTGCCGGATCCTTTCGAGGAGCCCGCAAACGATCCGGACGATTTCCTCAAGCTCATCTCGACCGATGATTCATCCTCGGCCGGTCGGACCGTTGTCATGGGTGCATATGCGGATGAATCCGCACCTCAATCTGTTGACGAGGCGCCGCAACCTGCTGTGTTGGTCGATGATGACAATGAGATCGACAGCATTCTGGCCGATCTTGGACCCGTTGAGACACCCGCGCTTACCGCTGAGGCCGCTGGCGTGCCCCATACCGCCGGTTCTCCTACCGAGGGACTGACGTGTGACGACTGCGTGTATGTGAACACCTGTCCGAACCAGGAAGGACTCGACCCCGCCACGTGCGGGAACTTCCAGTGGAAGACGGTCTAGTCCTCACAGATACCAAATGTGGGATAGCAACCAGGGCCCTGCTACCGTATATTGTAGTAGGGCCCTGAGTTTGCGGAGGGATTGTCACGTCGCGACCCGCTCACATCTTTCCGTTCACCGCCATCGTCGGTCAGCAGACGCTCAAGTCAGCGTTGTTGCTGAACGCGGTGGATCCACGTGTCGGCGGCGTCCTAGTCCGCGGCGAGAAGGGGACGGCGAAATCCACGGCCGTTCGCGCTTTGGCTGCTGTGCTGCCGGAGATGGATGTCGTCGAGGGTTGCCGATTCTCCTGCGACCCAGCCGACCCGGGCGCGTGGTGTCCCGAGTGTCGCGAGCGACGCGACTCCTCACGCGACCCGCTTCCCAAGCTTCAGCGCCGCCCGTACGTGGTCGACTTGCCGGTTTCCGCAACCGAGGATCGGCTGGTCGGGACGCTGAATTTGGAGCACGCGCTCAAGCACGGCGAACGCATATTCGAACCGGGCATACTTGCCGAGGCCAACCGCTCGATTCTGTATGTCGACGAGGTCAATCTGCTGGACGATCATCTCGTGGACACGCTTCTGGATTCCGCCGCCATGGGCGTCAACGTGGTGCAGCGAGAAGGCATCGCCTACACCCACCCGGCGCGCTTCATCCTGGTGGGGACCATGAATCCCGAAGAGGGAGACGTCAGACCCCAGCTTCTGGATCGCTTCGGGCTGTGTGTCGAAGTCGAGGGCGTGCGTGAGCCGTCATCTCGCGTCGATATCGTGAAGCGTCGCCACGCGTTCGAGGAGGATCCGAGCGCGTTCGCACGGACGTGGATAGACTCGGAGGATGAACTGCGAGTCAAGCTCAAGCATGCGCGTCTGCGGCTTCCAACGGTCGTCGTATCCGACGAGATACTCTTCTCGATAGCCACGCTGTGCTCTCAGATGGGAGTCGATGGCCATCGAGCCGATCTGGTGATGGCACGCGCAGCCGCCGCGTATGCGGCCTTCGCTGGCCGCGCCTGCGTGGAGATCGATGATGTTCGAATCGTTGCGCCGCTCGTGCTCGCACATCGAATGCGCAAGACCCCATTTCACGATGAAACATTCGATGAGCAGCGTGTCTCATCGGCGCTTGACACGATCGGCTCAGACTCCGGACAGTCGCGCTCCGATCCGGGCGACTCCGCAGACGGTTCCGGTGCCGGCGCGTTGGCCGCTAGTGTGATGAGCGCAAACGGGATTTCCGAGGAGATCGATCTGTTTGGTTCCTCGGCGGATCTGTTGCGACCCTTGGACGAGGCACGTCGCTCAATGAGCGGAAGACGGCATGAAACCATTTCGACCGACGGACGCGGACGCTACACCCGCTCCGAGCCCGCCCGCGCAGGCAGCACCGATGTCGCCCTTGATGCCACGATTCGGGCCGCGGCGCCGCTTCAGGCGATGCGAACCGGTGATATGGCGATAAACATCGCCAAAGAGGATGTCCACACGAAGGTGCGGAAACGCAAGGTCGGCGCTTCGATCGTTCTGTGCGTGGATGCGAGCGGCTCGATGGGAGCTGCTGATCGCATGGATGCCGCCAGGGGCGCCATCTTGGAGTTGCTGGTAGACGCGTATCAGCGCAGGGACCGCGTGGGACTGGTCTCGTTTCGTGGGGACGACGCGGAGATCGCTCTTGCGCCAACCGCTAGCGTCGAGTTGGCTCAGCTGAAGCTCAAATCCCTGCCCACGGGGGGTGCGACACCTCTGGCGCACGGCCTGGTCCGCTCGCTGGAGTTGCTCGAAGGGGAGATGCGTCGCAACAGCGACACCATTCCATGGCTGATCTTGGTGACAGATGGTCGAGCGAATGTCGGCCTCAACGGGGGCTTGGGCAGCGAAGACGCTCGCGCTGTCGCGGCGCGAGTCAGGGCTGCCAAGGTGCACGTTCTGGTGATCGACACAGGCAGCGGACCACGTTCCGTCAGCGGTGCACGCGACATCGCGAAGGCCGCCGACGGCGAATACGTGCGGCTCGCGTCCATCGACCCTTCAACCATGGCGAAAGCGGTTCGTGAGCGCCTCAAGCGCTGAGGTTCAGCTCACAAAAGCACGCTCAAGGTGTGTGGGATTGCGCGGTTCCTGCCGATACACACACTGTTGTATACTTGTCGCCAAACCGCAGACCTTCATCGCAGTAATGGACGGGGGAGTAACATGTCGCGTCATCGTCGCAGCCGGGTCGCACTTTCGCTCACACTGAGCTTGCTTCTTGCGCTCGCTTCACCGCTTGTCGCCTACGCGGGCATTCTTGATGCCCCGACCGGGACACTGACCTCGAGTACGAACGCATCGGCGGGTGACTCCTGGTGGCGTGCGGGCACCTTCACGCAAGGGTCAGTCACCTACCCGGTTCCGTGGGGCAACTCACCAAAGCCGGATCTGAACATCCCGGTTCCTGATGGAACCGATCTGCTCAGCAACAGTACCGTCGAAGGCATGACCATCGTCACAGGACTCATGTATCGCTTCGGCCGGGCCCCATCTGCTTTCGATCCCATGAGTTTTGGGTTCGACCAGGGCAGCGTCGACTACATCTGGGGCTACACCGAGGAGACCGGTAAGATCCATACGGTCTATGACGTGCTCGGCAGATATTCCTCGAACCCAGGTGCATACACCGCCACCGAGCCTCAGCTGCGTCTTCCCTACGAAGGCGTGTGGGTTCTCGACTATTCGTATATCGGTAGCGATGGTCTGATCAGTTCTTCGTACCCGGTCACGTTCGGCATCGATCTCACTCCGCCGTTGGCGGTAAGCAAGGCCGTCGTTAAACCCTATCTCAGCTACACCGGTCAAACGGGCATCTGGTTCCCGCAGACCTACGGCGTCGTTCAGTGGGAGGACAAGGAGTACGACCTCCTGTCCGGTGTCGGTGCATACGAAATCAAGGTCAACGGCGAGCCTTTGACCGACTACGTCTACCAAGGGCCCCTCACCAACACACAGCAGTCCCTCGAGGACCTGAAGCCCGGGAAGAATACGATCACCATCACCTCGATCGACAAGGCGACCAATGAAGGTCCGGCGGTGACCACCTACTTCTACTCCGATCCCGATGTTCCGGTGCTCAAGATCAAGGCACCTGCGGCCGGAGGCTTGGTTCCTCGCAACGCCGTGTTCACGGTTGACGCGACTGATGGTGGCGGCATCCAGTACGTGCAGTTCTATATCGACGGTGTGCTCGTGGGCACCGATACCACCGCGCCGTACGCGCTTTCCAAGGATATGGTCGCTTACGCCAACGGCACGCATCAGCTTCTGGTCAAGACCAAGGACATGTACGGTCGCGAGGTCACCCAGTCCCGAAGCTTCACTTTGGACAAGACTCCGGCAGTCATCAGCGGTATCAGCGACACTCCCGATCCCTTCTATCCCAGACTTCAGGATGGTTACAAGGACGCGGGCTACTATCGCTTCAACACCAACGAGGCCGGATACGCATACCTGTACGTGTACAGCGGAACGACTCTCGTTGCCGCCAAGTCACGTCCCGCATCCGCAGGCACCGTCGCATTCAGCTGGGACGGGTCTTGGAACCAGCAACCCGATGCTGACGCCAGCACGAACGCCACCTATGGCTATCGGTTCCTCATGATAGACAAGGCCGGCAACAGAACCTGGAGTGGCTTGTACTCAACGACAGTCAGGGACTATGAGCTCATCCGTGTGGCTCCCAATGCCGTGCGAGTGATCGAGCGCTAGAGACTGCGCTCGCAAGACCGCGCGAAACGACACAGGGCGGCTTCCTCGCAAGAGGAGCCGCCCTGATTCATTGGCTTTGGAGTGGGCCGGTAAGCCGGATTCTGTCGTGGACGGTCATTTATCTGGGATCATCGTCACCGACGACCTCGTTGCGAGCTAACCCGAGCGACGGTCGGGCCGACCTTAGCCGCTCCTATTTGCTCTTGCTCCGGGTGGGGTTTGCCAAGCCGCCACGTTGCCGTGACGCTGGTGCGCTCTTACCGCACCGTTTCAGCTCTCCTCGGGGTTTCCCCCGGGGGTTTTCTTTTCTGTGGCACTTTCCGTCGGATCGCTCCGCCCAGCCGTTAGCTGGCACCCTGCCCTATGGAGTCCGGACTTTCCTCACGTACCTCAAGGGCACGCGCGACCGTCTGGCCCACTCCAAGCGCCATTCTAGCAGGGCTGAGGCCCGAAGGTCGCACGAGAACGCAAAGAGCCGCTCCGGTTGGGGAGCGGCTCTGCATGCGTTGGTAGCCCGTACGGGATTCGAACCCGTGATCTCCGCCTTGAGAGGGCGGTGTCCAAACCGCTAGACGAACGGGCCATACTGGCTGGGGTACTAGGGCTCGAACCTAGACTCTTCGGAACCAGAATCCGACGTGTTGCCAGTTACACCATACCCCAGTACCTATGCCTAACGCCCTTGGGCGCGAGTAGGTATGCTACCGAGGCTCGCGCAGGCTGTCAAGGTGCAGGAACACACCTTTTCACAATGCCGACGACGGGCGAGCCGCAATGATCCGCGCAAGCGTCCGTTCGCGGCCCAGAAGCGCGATCGACTCGAACAAGGGAGGGCTGACAGCGGTGCCTGTCACGGCGACTCGCACGGCCTGGAAGGCGATCTTGGCCTTGACCCCGGTGATCTCATGTATGGATCGAAGTGCGGCCTCAATCGCCTCGGCGCTGAACTCATCGAGCGCCTCGAGCAGTTGCGCCGCGACATCCAAGGAACGACCGGCGCCCTCCTTGGCAAGTACCTTCTCGCGCGATGCCTCGTCGATGACGATCTCATCGGCGAATAGGAATGTCACCATAGGCGCGATCTCGGACATGGTCTTAACACGTTCGGAGATCAGCGGTGCGAGTTCGAGCAGCCACTCATGACGATCGGCCGCACGTTCGGCATCGAGCAGTCCTGCCTCTATGAGCCAAGGGACCATGCGCTGGGCAAGGCCCTCGTCTCCGAGCTCCCGAATGTACACGCCATTCATCCACTCGAGCTTCTCGGGATCCCAGACCGACGGATTGTTCGAGACCCGCGCCAGATCAAACTCGGCGATCAGGCGCTCCCGGTCAAAAAGCGTCGTGGTCTCGTCGATTGACCATCCGAGCAGGGACAGGTAGTTGAGCAGCGCTTCGGATAGGTAGCCCTCCTCGGCATAGGACTCTACGCTCGTGGCACCGTGGCGCTTGGACAGTCGCTTGCCGTCCGCGCCAAAGATCAGGCCCATGTGCGCGAATGTCGGGATCTCGGCCTCGAGCGCCTGGTACACGGCGATCTGCCGAGGAGTGTTCGAGAGGTGGTCGTCGCCACGGATGATGTGAGTGATGCCCATCTTCCAGTCGTCGACCACGGTGGCGAACATGTAGGTGGGGGAGCCATCCGTGCGCACGAGGATGAAGTCGTCCATCACGTTGACGGGCCAGCTGACCTCGCCGCGGATAGCGTCGTTTATGGTGATGTCCCCGAGCTCGTCTTGGACCTTCACGCGCCACACATGGGGCTCGCCGGCCTTCGCGCGGGCCAGCGCCTCGTCGCGAGGAATCGAGCGGCAGGTGCGGTCGTAACCCCAGAAGTTGCTCTCGCTACGTGCCGCTTCTCGCTTGGCCTCGATCGCCTCAGGGGTGCAAAAGCAGGGGTATGCATGGCCGTTGGCTTTGAGGGTCTCGAGCGCCTCGGCGTAGAACTTGCCGCGCTGAGTTTGGTAGTAGGGGCCCGCATCGCCGCCGACTTCGGGACCTTCGTCCCAGTCCAGGCCGAGCCAGCGCATGGCGCGCAGGATCTGGGTGGTGTTCTCGTCAGTGGAGCGTTCCTTGTCGGTGTCGTCGATGCGAAGAATGAACTCGCCGCCGTGATGGCGGGCGAATGCCCAGTTATAGATGGCTGTGCGAGCGCCGCCGATGTGAAGGTTGCCGGTCGGGCTCGGTGCGAAGCGAACGCGGACGTGCTCAGTCACGAAGAACTCCTCGGTATACGGTGGTTGACTGCCACATGGTAGCGCGTTTGAACAATGGGCGCGCGAATTGCATGTTGGCGAGTGAGGTATGCGCGTGGTAAGGTCGCTCATGTCTCATCAAGAGGCGGTCGGAGTTCGACCGCAGAGGACCGAGGGCCCGCGCCCGATGAAGTCCCGGCAACCAGCGTCCAAAACGACGCACGGTGCCAAATCGCGGCAAGCGAGAGTTTCGCTTGGAAGATGAGGGAATAGCGAACGGCGCCCGGCAACGCCCTTCACGAAGCCCTTGTCTGTATGTGACAAGGGCGTTTTTGTTTGCGGTCACAAGCACGACCGCACGAATACAAGGAGGCAACATGCCGGATCGCGAGTACCTGTTCACGTCGGAATCGGTGACCGAAGGCCACCCCGACAAGATGTGCGACCAGATATCAGATGCGATTCTCGACGCGATCATCAAGCGCGAGAACGAGCTTGCTGCCGAGGGATTCGTGGCTGGTACCGGCACGAAAGCAGCGGACGACTACGTCCGCGTGGCGTGCGAGACCCTCATCACCACCGGTCTCGTCGTCGTCTCAGGAGAGATCCGCACCCACGCGTACGTCGATGTTCAGAGCATCGTTCGCGGTGTCATCAAGGACATCGGCTACACGCGCGCCAAGTTCGGCTTCGATTACGAGACGTGCGGTGTGGTCACCACCATCCACGAGCAAAGCGCTGACATTGCGATGGGTGTCGACGAGAGCTTCGAGGTGCAGCATGGCGCAGCGGCCGTCGACCCCATCGATCTTGTGGGTGCCGGCGACCAGGGCATGATGTTCGGCTATGCCTCAAACGAGACCTCGACTCTCATGCCGATGCCGATATACCTGGCGCACCGTTTGGCCGAGCGCTTGACCGCTGTTCGCAAGGGCGAGGTTCTCGATTACCTGCGTCCCGACGGCAAGACTCAAGTGAGCGTCCGCTACGTCAACGACAAGCCGGTTTCGGTCGAGAAGATCCTCATTTCGACCCAGCACGCCGACGGCGTCGACATCGAAGGCCTTCTGCGCCCTGACCTCATCGAGCACGTCATCAAGCCGGTGTTCGAGCTTGAGGGCATCGAGTACAAGGATGCCGAGATCTTCGTGAACCCGACCGGTCGCTTCGTCATCGGCGGCCCTATGGGTGACACCGGCCTTACCGGCCGCAAGATCATCGTCGACACCTACGGCGGAATGGGTCGTCACGGTGGTGGCGCATTCTCGGGCAAGGACTGCACCAAGGTCGACCGTTCGGCCGCCTACGCCGCGCGCTGGGTCGCCAAGAACGTGGTTGCCGCCGGACTTGCCGACCGCTGTGAGATCCAGCTCGCATACGCCATCGGTGTTTCGCATCCGCTCTCGGTCATGATCGAGACGTTCGGGACCGAGAAGGTTCCGGCCTGCGACATTGAGGCTGCCGTCAGCAAGGTCTTTGACCTGCGCCCGGGCGCGATCATCCGCGATCTGGACCTGCGTCGCCCGATCTATCGCAAGACCGCCGCGTATGGCCATTTCGGTCGTGCGGACAAGGACTTCACCTGGGAGCGCACCGATCGCGCCGAGGAGCTTGCCGCAGCCGCCGGTCTGTAGAAGATCACCTTCACACTGTGCTTCAAGGCCGCCGGCGTCATACGATGTCGGCGGCCTTCGCTATGCTGGCAATGAAACACTCGCTTCGCGCCCATCTTGGAAAGGTCGCCCGTGCCCGTCGCACGCATCGTTGTGGACATACCGACTCGCCAGATCTCCTCGGCGTTCGATTATGAGATCCCTGAGACTCTTGCCGAGGAGTGCCGTGTCGGCTGTCCGGTCCTTGTGCCGTTCAGCGGTCGCCCCGCCGTGGGCTGGGTCGTGGGACTGACGGACCGAAGCGAGTTCGAGCGTCTCAAACCCGTCGAGTCAGTGCTCGGTCCCTCGATGTTCAACGAGAACTCGGCCGATTTGGCACTCTGGGTCGCCGAGGAGTACGTTGCGTCGCCCGCAGAGGCGCTCAGACTGCTTCTGCCGCCCGGTACGTCGCCGAAGGCCGTGCAGGTGCAAAACGAGCGCGGCGAAAGCGTGTGGCGGCTCACAGGCCCCACTAATGCCGCTATCGACGAGAGAATCGTAGAGCTGGCGCACGACAGCACATTTGTCCCTGCCGCGAACGCACGACTGCAAAGGTCGCTTCTCGCAGCCCTGTCCGCAGGGCCTGTGACCACGGCCGAACTCACAGCCGAGCTAGGATCGGTCTCAGCGGCAGTGAAGCGCCTCGGGGCGTTGGGTGCGATCACCGTGATTGAGCGCCGCAAGTACCGATCCCCGGCGTTCAAAGCGCGCGCAACCTCGGGCCATGAAACGCTCTCTCGGGGCCAGGCGCAGGCGCTGGAAGCATGCATTCGAGTGTCGAAGTCCGGGGGAGTGGTGCTTCTAGACGGGATCACCGGCTCGGGCAAGACCGAGGTCTATCTGCGCGCGATCGAGGACGTGGTGTTCGCCGGCGGTAGCGCAATCGTTCTGGTCCCCGAGATATCTCTCACGCCTCAAACGGTTGGTCGCTTCCGCTCGCGATTCGGAGATCGGATCGCGGTGCTCCATAGCCGAATGGGAGCGGGGGAGCGTCTCGATGAGTGGGACCGTGCTCGCAGCGGCGAGGCCAAAGTGGTCATCGGCGCCCGATCCGCTCTGTTCGCTCCGGTACCCGATTTGCGACTCATCGTCATCGACGAGGAGCACGAGTCGTCGTATAAGCAAGGCTCCTCGCCGCGCTATCACGCCCGCAGCGTCGCGCAGCGTCTGTGCGAAACGAGTGGAGCCGGTCTGGTGCTTGGATCGGCCACACCGTCCATTGAGTCGCTTCATGCGGCCAATACCGGCGCGATCGAAATCGTTCAGTTGCCCGAACGCGTGGGCGGTGGCGCCCTGCCCGAGGTCACCGTCGTCGATATGGCCTCAGAGTTCAACGAGGGTTTTCGGTCAATGTTTTCGCGAGTGCTGCAGGCACGGCTCAAGGTGGTTGCCGAGCAGGGGCACAAGGCGGTCTTGCTCCTCAACCGAAGAGGCTTCGCGAGTTTTCTGCTGTGTCGCGAGTGCTCTTTCGTCCCCACGTGCGAGTCCTGTTCAACATCGCTGACCTACCACGAGCAAGGACAGTTCCTCGCCTGTCATCATTGCGCAAACCGAAGCCCGGTTCCGGCCACGTGCCCAAGCTGTGGCAGCCCGTATCTTCGTCAGTTCGGAGCAGGGACCCAGCGCGTGGTCGCGGAGCTTGAAACGCTCATGCCTGGGATGCCGATCGTGAGGATGGACGCCGACACGACAACGGGCAAAGGTGGTCACGAGCGCCAGCTCTCCGAGTTCGAATCGCTGTCCAGGCGTGCTCGTGGGCAC
>JAHIQC010000134.1 GCA_018902765.1 Actinomycetota bacterium
ATAGAGTGGCGCCTGGAGCACCCCGTCTGCCTCGAAGCGAGCTTGGGGTTTGACCTTCCCCGTCTTGTAGTCGATCACCACAAATCGGTCCTGCGCCCTGTCGATCCTGTCAACTTGTCCGCGAAGCGCGAACCCGTCGAACTTGACTGCCGGATCCTGACCTCGACCGAACGACCACTCAAGCAGATACGGCGTGTATCCCGGCAGATAGCGTGCATCACGCGTCACGAGATCGCTCACAAGGCGCCTGACCTCCATGGCCATGAGAGTGTCTCGCAAGCGCCCCTTTCCGAGTCCTTGCGCAAGGATCTCATCGGTTACTCGATCAGCGTGAAGCAGGCACTCCTCAAGGTTCTCGGGGGTGACTCGCTCAACCCCAAGCGCCGCGCCAATCCCGTCGTAGAAGCTCCACAGTGCCTTGTGCGCGAGGTTACCCCGCACCAAGGGGTCCGAGTCCTCTTCAAGTGCCTCCGGCCGCACGAAGCGACCGTAGTACCACGAGTGAGGACACTGCAGGTAGGTCTCCAGTTCCGTCACCGAAAAAGTGTCCCTGCCAGCCAAGTGCTCAAGCACGAGCGCATCTGAGATGACGTCCGACGGTGCCTCGGCACGCGATGCGGCTCTGCCTATCGGCTCAATATCTCTTCCGACGCCGGACATCGCCACTGTGCGAAGGGCGCGTCTGACTAGATCCGGCGCCGCCGGGTGCACGCCGAGATCTGCGAAGGCCAGGATCTTGGATGACGGGATCTCTCGCTCTTCTGACCCGTTCGGACGATACATCTCGAGCAACTCCTCGAGCAGAGAAGACCCGCGCAGCGGGCGTCCGTCGGAATCCGCCTCCTGTCGGCTTAGAACCAGCCGTTTCGAAGCGCGAGTCACAGCCAGATAGAACCAAAGCCTTTCCTCGGCAATCCCCCCGTCACGAGGCACATCGACGCCGAGAGCCGTGAGCTCATCAACGAGTCGCCCTGATGCGAATACCCCATCGGCCTGCTTGCGAGGAAACTCGCCCGATGT
This sequence comes from Actinomycetota bacterium, assembly GCA_018902765.1. Classification (GTDB taxonomy): domain Bacteria; phylum Actinomycetota; class Coriobacteriia; order Anaerosomatales; family JAHIQC01; genus JAHIQC01. Next base: position 1,021 of record JAHIQC010000134.1, read on the forward strand.
TAGGCCGCCGATGACGACGCAAGCGAAACGACGCCCCCGAACACGCTCCACGTCCATCACTTGTATGTGTCCAGGCCGCTCCTGCAGCGGAACAGCCACCTGAGCGACCACGAGCACTTCGCGCAGCCCGAGCGGATCGCACTTGAGGGCATCGAGCTCAGACAGGTCGTCGATCGCCTCACACAACCTACGGTGCGCCGCCGCATCGATCGTCGCGTCAGCCTCAAGCCCTGCGGCCGTGCGTCCATATCCGTGGGCGAGCAAGACCCCTGCAAGTTCTTTCCAGTATCCTGCGTTTTCCGCGTTCACGCCGGCGTGCGCTAACCCGACTGCGGCGCGGACCATACGGCGCGTGGTTGCATCGATACGCTCCAAGCCATCGATCAGGGACTTGAAGTCCTCTGTCGGCCCCTGGCGGCGCCACATGGCATCCAGGCGATCCACATCTGCCGCGGCCAGACCGGCGTATCCACTGCCGAGGAATGCCACCAGATGTGTACGGCGCCCGGTCGCCGCGAACTCGAGCAACGTCAGAACCGCGCGTCCTAGCCCCGTCTCGCCGAATTTGATTCGAACGTCGAAATCCGCAGGCACCCCCGCATCTGAAAGCGCCCGGCGCAGAGCCGAGAAGTGCCGGCGTGTGTCTCTGTAGATCACAGCGATCTGCTCGGGCTCGATCCCGTCTTGCATGGACGTGACCACCTCGGCGACTATGCGCTCGGCTTCTGCCTCCTCGCCGTAGGCCACTGACAGCAGCACATCTCCGCGCGCGGAAGTACGGGCTTTGGGGGCGAACAGTCCGCGTGCAAGGTCGCTTAGTTCCCCGGATGTATCGGGGCACTCGTCGGCTACCTGGACGCTTGCGGCGCGTTGACGAATCCTCTCAACCAACTCGTCGGTGGCCTGGGTGGCCGTGTCGCCTGTGCCTCCAGTAAGCGCGAGCCACACTTCGGCCCCTGAATCTGCAGCCGCCACGAGGAAACGCTCCTGGGCAGCGGTGAGGTCATCGAAGCGATTGGCGATGACGGGGCCTTCGAAGTTGATGTCGGCGGCTCTATCCGAAAGCACGCCGGTCGCCTCCGATAGCTCCACAAGGCCATGGGTCACAAGCGATTCGTAATACAGGACGAGGGAATCGGCGATCTTGCCGGCGATACCCCGGCCTGCCGTGCGCGGTGAGGACGAGAGATGGCTGGCAAGACGCTCGAGCATCATGCCGAACCCGCGTGTCTCGGCCGAAGATGTCAGGTTGTGGATTCCGCTCTCTGCGATCGCGGCACGCAGAAGCGCTGAGCGCTGGATCGGGGTCACTATCTGTCTTCCGTCGCCATGGATTTCCCATAGCCCGGCAAGATACCGGTCGATCTGCTCGACACGCAGCATGACCAGGCCCTGGCCAGTTGCCAAGTCGCGGCGCGCCCTGGCCACATCGGGGGCCGAGGGTAGCAGGATTGTCGGTACAGCGACGCTCGATGAGCGCGCCGCTACCGCATATAGAATCCCCGTCTTGCCCGCGTTGGGTCTGCCAGTAACCAGTCGCAACGGCACCGGCGCCTCCTCTCCAAGCCTCTATACAAGGATGGTCTCACGCGGGTCTGACATCAGCTGGATGCTTGCGCCTGGGTGTACTTCTGCACGCCCTCACGGATCTCGCGAACCCGGCGCCATGCGACGGCCTCATCGCGACCAAGGTAGTGTTCCACGCGGCCCCCAAGCGCCTCAGCCGCCTGTTCGGCGCGTTCGGCGACGGCGCGCGCCACATCAGCTGCTCTCAGCGCCTCGTCCGCAAGCCGCCTACGCGTCTTGATCCCGCTGGACGGAGCGAACAGTAGCCCTACGATCACTCCTACGGCGAGCCCAGTCAGAGTCCCGATGATGAAGTACTCAGCGCGTTGTTTCATGA
>JAHIQC010000135.1 GCA_018902765.1 Actinomycetota bacterium
GGTGACGATGCTGGTCGTCGATGTCCGCCTGTCCGGTCTCTAGATCGGCGCTCCACTCGAAGTGAGCCATGACGCCTCCGCATCGGGTCATCGTGTCAGCGTTCACTGCAGACGATACCCATAAGTTGGCATCTCGGCTCGCCCGGATGGATGCCAGCCGTCACACCAATCGCGTATGATTCCTTTCGTTGCGCGGTGCCATGTTTGGGCCGCGCGTTGAACGGGACACTTACTTGGAACTTAGGGGGAACGACTCATGGCCGAGGAGAACCGTATCGGCTCCAAGCTCACCACGCTGCGCGAATCGTTGCGGCTTACTGTGGACGAGCTCGCCGAGCGTTGCGACTGCGACGCGGCTGTCATCAGCGGGCTGGAGGGTGGCGAGATCGCACCGTCGCTCGCGCCGCTCATCAAGATCACGCGCGCGCTTGGTGTCCGCCTGGGCACACTGCTCGATGACGACACCAACGTCGGCCCCGTGGTCGCACGCAAGGGCGATGCCGAGGAGGCCTCGCGCATCAAATCGCTCGAGACCTCAAGCGACGCGGGTGTGCTCGACTTCTTCTCGCTGGCTCCCGGTAAGGCCTCGCGGCACATGGAGCCGTTCTTGATCGATGTGAATCCCGTGCCGGCCGAGCAGCACACGCTTTCCAGCCATGAGGGCGAGGAGTTCATCTACGTGCTCGCCGGCGTCATTGAGATCGCGTACGGCAAGGACCTATACGTGCTCGAGTCCGGAGATAGCATCTACTACGACTCGATCGTGCCGCATCAGCTGCGCGCGTCGGGTGAAGGCTCAGCCAAAATCCTCGCCGTCGTCTACGCTCCGGCTTAAGGGGGCGACGATGGCCCTGCACTCCGACCTCACGATCGGCCAGTACTTCGACACCATGGTTGCTGCACAAGGCGATCGGGACTTCATCGTCTACCCGGATCGCGATCTGCGCTGGAGCTACAAGCAGTTCGACGAGCGCGTCGACCAGCTTGCCAAGGCGCTGCTCGCAATCGGCATCACCAAGGGCGACAACGTGGGGATCTGGGCGCGCAACGTGCCCGACTGGCTCACGTTCATGTTCGCCACAGCAAAGATCGGCGCCGTGCTCGTCACGGTGAACCCCGTCTACAAGAGCCACGAACTCGCGTATGTCATGAAGCAGTCCGACATGAAGGCGCTCGTGATCATCGACTCGTTCCGCGACGTCGACTACGTCGAGATCGTTCGCGGCCTTGTGCCCGAATCCATGACCCAGGAGCGCGGGCGCCTTTCCTCGGCAGAGTTCCCGAAGCTCAAATCGCTCATCTACATGGGACCCGAGAAGCATCGCGGGTTCTATTCGATGCCCGAACTGCTCGTGCTCGGGGAGCACGGCGATGAGAAGGCCTATGCGGCCGCGCGCGAGGGACTTGTGGCCGACGATGTCGTGAACATGCAGTACACCTCGGGCACGACCGGCTTTCCCAAGGGCGTCATGCTCACGAGCCGCAACATTCTGAACAACGGATTCTTCATAGGCGAGCGCCAGAAGTTCGGGCCCGAGGATCGGCTGTGTCTGCCGGTGCCGCTGTTCCATTGCTTTGGCTGCGTGCTCGGCGTGCTGGCCACGCTCACGCACGGCGGGACGCTCGTGATGGTCGAGAGCTTCGATCCGGTGATCGTGCTCGCTGCGGTGCAAAAGGAGAAGTGCACGGCGATCTACGGCGTGCCCACGATGTTCATAGCCGAGCTCGACCACCCGATGTTCGACATGTTCGATCTGACGACGCTTCGCACCGGCATCATGGCTGGCTCGCCCTGTCCGATCGAGACGATGCGGCAGGTCATCGATCGCATGCATGCGAGCGAGATCACGATCGCATACGGACTTACCGAGGCAAGCCCGGTGTTCACGCAGACTTCGGTCGACGACACGCTGGAGCGCAAGTGCGAGACCGTGGGCACCAAGCACCCCGAGGTCGAGGTGCGCGTGGTGGATCCGGATACCGGCGAGGACTGCGAGTTCGGCGTGCCGGGCGAGCTTCTGTGCCGCGGCTACAACATCATGAACGGCTACTACAACATGCCCGAGGCCACAGCGCTTGCCATCGACAAGGACGGCTGGCTGCACTCCGGGGACCTCGGCACCATCGACGAGGGCGGCTACTACCGCATCACCGGGCGCATCAAGGACATGATCATCCGGGGCGGGGAGAACATCTATCCGCGTGAGATCGAGGAGTTTCTGTACACGATGCCCGGCGTGGAAGAC
>JAHIQC010000136.1 GCA_018902765.1 Actinomycetota bacterium
CGACGCCGACGCGTATGAACCGTGACGGCGCGTCGAAGTACAGAAGTCCGCCAAAGAGCTGGTCGCCTAAAACACCGTACGCGGCTGTCGCGGCGGCAGCCAGCGCGAGTGCGGCTGCGATGAGCGCAGCTCCTCGGTCACGCCCCGGCAGCAACTCGCCGAACAACGCGAGTAGCGCACCTATCAGCAGCAGGATCTCGGGAAGCAGCTGTGCGTAGCCGGTCATGCTAGGCAGCCCCCATCGTGGCAAGCAGGGCGTTTACGGCCGGATCGACGTAGCGCAGAAGCGAAGACCAGTACACGCCGATGACCACGATAAGCCCCACCAACGGTCCGATAAGGCCGATCTCGAGACGCGTGAGGTCGGTGATGCTCGCGACCTTCTCGCTCGGCTCGCCCAACACGACGCGCTGCACCATGTAGAGCATGTACGCGGCGGCCAGTAGCACGCCCACGGCAGAGGCGATGGTCATCCAGTGAGGCACGAGGGTGGACTGCCATGCTCCCAGAAGTGAGAGGAACTCGCCCGGGAACCCAGCTAGGCCCGGAAGCCCGAGTGATGCGAACGAGGCGAACGCGAGCAGGCCACCTGCGATGGGCACCTGTTTGGAAAGGCCGGTGACCTCGGCGATCATGCGCGTGTGCGTGCGCTCGTAGACCATGCCGACCAACAGGAACATCATGCCCGTGATCAGCCCATGGGCGACCATAACGGTCACCGCACCGTTGAGACCGGCGGCTGTCCCCGAAGCGATTCCGAGCATCACAAACCCCATGTGCGAGACCGAAGAGTACGCGACTAGCTTCTTCAGGTCGGTCTGCGCGAAGGCAACTGCCGCTCCATAGATAATCGAAATGGTGGCGAGAAGGCCGATGAACCAAGCCCAGGACTGTGTCGCCTCGGGCAAGATCGGCAATGAGACGCGTATAAAGCCGTACGTCCCCATCTTGAGCATGATGCCGGCCAGCAGCACTGATCCTGCGGTAGGCGCCTCCACGTGGGCGTCAGGCAGCCAGGTGTGCAGCGGCCATACAGGCACCTTCACCGCAAAGCCCAGGAAGAACGCCCCGAACACCCACCACTGGAAACTCGCAGGGAGGTTCGCCTTGGCAAGCTCGAGCATGTCGAACGTCCCGCCATTGGGGTGCAGGTACAAGGCGAGGATTCCGACGAGCATGAATACCGAGCCGAACAAGGTGTACAGGAAGAACTTGATCGACGCGTAGCTGCGGCGCGGACCGCCCCAGACGGCGATCAGGAAGTACATGGGCACGAGCACGAGTTCCCAAAACACGTAGAACAGCACGAAGTCCTCGGCACAGAACACGCCGTTCATGCCCACCTCGAGCAGCAGGATCATCGTGAAGTAGAAGCCGGGTTTGTTGTCGATCTTCCAGCTCGCCAGTACGGCGAGCATCGTAAGCAGCGCCGAGAGCGCCACCAGCACGATCGAGATGCCGTCTACGGTGAGGAAGTACTGTATCTGCGCCTGCGGCACCCAGTCGAAGCGCTCGGTCATCTGGAACCCGCCGGCCACGTCGAAACGCAGCAGCGCGACAGCTGCCAACAGCAGGTCGGCGGCGGTCACCCCCAGTGCTATCCAACGCGCCGCATCGGGACGGCTCCGGGACAAAAGCGCCGTGAGCACCGCCCCGGCCAATGGAAGGAAGATGATTGCGGAAAGCATCTGGCTCTACCCCTTCACCACGATGACGAGCAGCAACAGAACCAGCGCGCCGATGGCGAGGCGCTGGTAGGTCTGAATGCGTCCGGACTGGACCTTGCGCGCGGAGATGCCCGCGTCGTTCGTGAGTGTGGCCAAACCATTGACCGCGCCATCGATCACGCGAACATCGAATGCCGAGGAGACATCCGCCACGCGCACCCACATGCGGGCGGCACCGTTGACCGCGCCATCGATACGTGTGAAATCGAACACCGCAAGCCAAGTCGCGAGGCGCATGAAGGGTCTCACGATCAGCCGATCGTAGGTCAGGTCGAACCAGAACTTCTGCGCCAGCATGTCGTACAGGTATCCGGCGCGTTCCTTCACGCTGCGGGTGTTCACGACGACGCGGGTGCGTCCGTAGAACCACCAACCCAAAGCGAGCCCGGAAAACGCGACCGCGCTCGACAGTCCAGCAGTACCCGCAGCAGGCCAGGGAATCTCATGGCCGAGGAACTCCCCGAACATCGGACCGAAGAAGCCGATGGTCGCAGAGATGCTCGCGAGCAGAATCATCGGCGCGAGCATCGAGCGATGAGCCTCGTGCAACTCCTCGGCCTGCGTGGGTCCCGCGAAGACGCGGAACCACAGCCTGGCCACATAGAAGGCGGTGACAAACGCTGCGGCCAGCGCGACCGTGAACGCGAAGTAGTGATGCTCGTGTAGAAGCACGGTCAAGATCTCGTCTTTGGACCAGAATCCGGAGAATGGGAACACGCCGGCCAGCGCAAGCGATCCAACGGTGAACGTGACCGTGGTCCAGGGCAGGTACGTGCGAAGCCCGCCCATCTCCCGCATGTCCTGCGTGTGATACGCGTGGATGATGACGCCGGCCCCAAGAAACAGAAGCGACTTGAAGAAGGCGTGTGTGACGAGGTGGTACATCGCGGCAGTCGCGCCGCCGGCGCC
>JAHIQC010000137.1 GCA_018902765.1 Actinomycetota bacterium
GAGGAGAAGATGAGATGACCGACGCACCTAAGCCCGGCCCCGGCCGTGTGGTATCTATCAACCTGTCCGAGAAAAAGACCGTCCGAAAGACGCCCGGCACGCACGGAACGCTCGTGCTCGACCGCGGATTTCAGGACGACGCTCACGCCGGCGACTGGCACCGCCAGGTTTCGCTTCTGGCCAAGGAGTCCATCGATTCGATGGTCGCCAAGGGCCTTGACGTAGGAGCCGGCGACTTCGCGGAGAACATCACCACCGAGGGGATCGATCTTCTTGCGCTCCCCGTCGGCAGCATCATCAAGGTCGGCGCGGACTCGGTCATGGAGATCAGCCAGATCGGCAAGGTCTGCCACAACAAGTGCGCGATCTACTACCAGGCCGGCGATTGCGTGATGCCCCGCGAGGGACTCTTCGCCGTCGTGCGGCAGGCGGGCGACATCGACGTCGGCGACAGCGTCGAGGTCATCTCACTAGGCGACGGCACCTGTGATCGCACCCCCGAACAAGCAGTCCGTGAATTCGCCGAGGAACGTGCTCGCGAGGCAGCCGAGCTGGCAGCCGAAAAGGGGGAGTGAGCATGGGGAGTCTGCGCATCGGGATTGTGACCTGCTCCGATACCCGTTCGACCGGCGAGGCCGAGGATACGGCAGGCCCTGCGCTGCAGGAAGCTGCTGAGGCTCTCGGCTGGCAGGTCGTCGCGTATCGCATCGTGCCCGATGACACGGACGCGATCTGTGCCGCTATCATCGCGATGGCCGACGACGATCGCGCTGACGTTGTGCTAACAACCGGCGGCACCGGCTTTTCAGGCAGAGACGTGACGCCCGAGGCCACGATGCTCGCGTGTGACCGCGAGGCTCCCGGAATCGCCGAGGCGATACGCTCCCAGAGCATGGCCGTGACGCGACGAGCGATGCTTTCGCGCGGGGTCGCTGCCCTGCGAGGCAGCACTCTCGTCGTCAACTTCCCCGGCAGCCGCAAAGGAGCGCTCGAGTCGTTCGGCTTCATCTCCGACCAGCTCGAGCACGGCGTGGACATGATGGCCGGCGAGGGACACCCGAAGTGAATAGTGCCCCGCAGACCACCACGCGCATCTACTTGGACCACGCCGCTTCGTCATGGCCCAAGCCACCCGAGGTCGTCGAGGCGATGCACTTCGCGATGACCACTCTTGGGGGAAACCCCGGACGTGGTGTGTACGATCTGGCGATGCACAGTGCGCGCGCGGTCTTCGATGCACGTAACGATTGCGCGCGACTCCTCGGCATGGGTGCTTCTGAGAATCTCATCTTCGTGCCGTCGTGCACGTTTGGCTGCAACCTCATGCTCTTGGGACTGCTCGGTCCTGGCGATCGGGTGGTGGTCGGCTCCATGGAGCACAACGCCATCGCCCGCCCGCTCAATGCGCTTGCCGAGTCCGGCGTAGAAGTTGTGGTCGTGCCCGCCGATGACACCGGCTTCGTGGATCCAGACGATGTCGAAGCCGCGATTCGCGTCGCGCCGACCCGCGCGGTTATCTGCCAGCACGCCAACAACATCACAGGCACCATCCAAGCCATCGCCGACCTTGCCGACATTGCGCACGAGAATGGTGCGCGTCTACTCGTGGATGGAGCGCAGGGTGCGGGACATCTTCGCCTCGATCTGGGGATGCTGGGCGCAGACGCGTATGCTACCTCGGGTCATAAGGGGCTTTTAGGCCCGCAAGGCATTGGGCTGCTGTACCTCTCGCCCGAGATCGACCCGCGTCCGCTCATCGAGGGCGGCAGCGGCTCGGGCGACTCGCAGTCGGCTCGCATGCCACTGGACCGCCCCGATCGCTATGAGGCCGGTACGATCAACACGCCCGGGATCGTGGGGCTCGGTGCCGCCGCGCGCTGGCATCTGGAGTATGGAGCAACCCAACACGCTCGGGAATCCCGCCTGATACGCATGCTGCACGATGGACTCGCCGAGCTTGATGGGATTATGGTTCTCGGGCCGCCTGCGCAAGTCGAGCGC
>JAHIQC010000011.1 GCA_018902765.1 Actinomycetota bacterium
AACGCATCCGTGACCTTCTCCAGCATGAACGGTTGAATATACGCAACGATCGCCTTCATTATTTTGCCTCCGTAGCTGCAAGCAGTTCATTCTTCGCTTCCACGCGCATCTCGACCAGATAGTACAGCGCGGGCAGCACGATCAGCGTCAGCAACATGGCCGAGGCCAGGCCGCCGAGCACGACGGCCGCCAGGGGACGCTGAATTTCCGATCCGCTTCCTGTTGCCCAGACCAGCGGCAGCAAGCCGAGCAACGTGGTCATGGCCGTCATCAAGAGCGGCCGCAAGCGAAGTTCGCAGCCGCGTCGCACGGCATCGCCGGGACTCATGCCCTCCCGGCGCAACTGATCGAAGAACGATACGAGCAATACGCCGTTCTCGACTGCGATTCCGAACAAGGCGATGAAGCCGATGGATGCCGAGACGCTGAGCGGAATTTTCAACAGGACGATGATCAGAATCCCCCCGATCAGCGCAAACGGCAGATTCACCAGAACCAGCAAGGAGGCCTTCATGGAGTTGAACGCCGCGAACAGCATCAAAAAGATCAGCAGAATGGATACCGGAACCACGACGGCCAACCGCCGCATGGCGCGCTGCTGATTCTCGAACTGGCCGCCGAAGTCGACGAAGTATCCATCGGGCAGCGCGGCGACAACTGGTTGAATGGCTTCGCGGAGTTCCGCCACGAAACTGCCCATGTCGCGCCCCCGGATGTTGCACTCGGTCACCACGCGACGCATGCCATTTTCGCGGCTGACTTGAGCCGGCGCCTCGACCTCCCGTATCCGCGCCAGTTCGCCCAGCGGGATGCGGGCGCCTCCCGGGGATGGCACGAGCAGCCGCTCCAACTCCGGGATGTCGCGCCGCAACTCGGGAGGAAAGCGCACCAGCACGGCGAATCGCTTCTGTGCTTCGACGACCGTCGAGGCCACTTTGCCGCCCACGGCGGTTTCGACGATCTCGTTGATGTCCGCTATGTTGATCTTGTGCCGGGCGATGGCCTTGCGGTCCACCACGATTTCCACCTGCGGGAAGCCCGAAACCTGCTCGACTTTCACATCCTCGGCGCCCCGGATGCCTTGCATCAGAGCGGCCGCACGGTTTGCGCTCTCGCGCAGGATCTCCAGATCCGGCCCAAAGAACTTGATCGCCAGATCGCTCTTAATCCCTGAGATCAACTCGTTCACCCGCAGGGCAATGGGTTGAGAAAACGACATTCGGACTCCCGGGATGACGGCCAGTTCTTCCTGCATCGCGGCGACGAGTTCCGGTTTGGACCGCTTGCTCTTCCACTCTCCTTTCGGGTGAAGCATGGCAAACACGTCGTTCTGCTCGGGGCCCATGGGATCTTCGGATATCTCGGCCCGCCCCGTCTTGGTGACGACCGTGCGCACCTCCGGGAAGCGCGCGAGGAGACGGCGCTCGATCTCCGTGCCGACGGCCACCGAGCCTTCCAGCGATGCGGAAGGAAGCCGAACCACGTTGATCGCGATGGCGCCCTCGTCCAGTTGCGGCAGGAACTCGGTTCCAAGCCACGGCACCAGCGCCAGGGAGCCAACGAGCATCGCGCCGGCCACGGCCACGATGGTCTTCGGCTTGCGCAGGGCGAAAGCGAGCGCCGGCAGATAACCGCGCTTTACCAGACGTAGGACTGCGTTATCGCCACCCTCTCCTTGTCCGCGCATGAAGAAGGAGCTCAGCACCGGGACAATGGTCAAGGATACGAGCAGAGACCCCGCCATCGCAAAACACATTGTGAAGGCAAGGGGACGAAACATCTTGCCTTCCATTTGTTCAAGCGAGAACAGCGGCAGGAACACGATGACGATGATCAGAATCGCGAAGAGAACGGGGCGAGCGACTTCGCGAACGGCTTCGTAAACGATTTCCACCCGCGTCAACCCGCTGCCCGACTTCTCGGAAAGGTGCCGCGCGATGTTCTCGCAAACGACGATGGACGCGTCCACAATCATGCCCAGCGCAATCGCCAGACCGCCCAAACTCATCAGATTGGCGGTCACCCCCTGCATTCCCATCAGAATGAACGCGAGAAACGCCGTCAGCGGCAGCGAAAGCGCGACGATCAAGGCTGCGCGCAGGTTGCCCATGAACAGAAACAGAACGGCGATGACCAGCAGCCCGCCTTGCCAGAGGGAGTCTCCGACGGTGCGAATGCACGCCTGGATCAGTGCCGTGCGATCGTAGAAGGGACTGATCGTCACCCCTTTCGGCAATCCGGCCTGAATCTTCGGGATCGCTTTCTTGACGGCCTCCACCACCAGTTTCGAGTTCTGATCTTTGAGCATGATGGTCATGCCGGCCACGGCTTCGCCTTTGCCGTCGCGCGTCACCGCTCCCTGCCGGGTTTCAGGTCCGAGTTTCACGGCGGCTACATCCCGCAGGAAAACCGTCGCGCCGTCGTGGGCCTTGAGCACGATGTTCTCGATATCCTCGATTTCCTGGATCAGCCCCAGGCTCCGAACGTAGGCTTGTTCCCAGCCCCGCAGCAGGAAGCTGCCGCCCGCATTGGCGTTGTTTCGCCCGACTGCCTCCAATATGTCCGTCAGTGCGATGCCATATTTCAAGAGACGATTCTGGTCCACGAGGACGTGGTATTGCTTTACGAACCCTCCGAAGCTGTTGACTTCGTTGATGCCGGGAATCGCCCGTAGTTGCGGGGTGATATACCAATCCTGAATGGTTCGCAACTCCATCGGCGTATGCGTTCCGCTTTCCAGCGTGTACTGGTAGATTTCTCCCAGACCCGTACTGATGGGTCCCATCTCCGGCTCGGCCCAGTCGGGCAGTTGTTCCCTGGCCGTCTGCAGGCGCTGAAACACAAGTTGTCTCGCGAAGTAGAGATCTACGCCATCTTGCAGCACGATGATGACCTGGGAGAGTGCCGCCTTCGACAAGGAGCGCACCTGGGTCACGCCAGGCAGGCCTTGCATGGCGAGCTCGATCGGGGCGGTGACTTGCTGCTCCACGTCGAGCGGGGCCAGGCCCGGGGCATCGGTGAGAATCATCACCTGAACATTGGTGACGTCGGGAA